>JBJONS010000605.1:0-20581 GCA_046051725.1 Pseudomonadota bacterium
GGGGGCGGGGCCCGCCCCCAGCATCCACGAAAACACAGCACCGAAAGGCAAAGAGAGCTTCTTGACGCATGCTCGTCAATGGCGCGAATGCCGACAGACGATTGTGTCGTCGTGATCCAACGACATCGACGACAATCTCAGACGAAAGCGACGCGTTAGAAAGGCGAACCCCGAAAACCGGGAGCGGTCCCCAACCGAAGCCGAAACACCCGAGAAAGGCAGCGCCCCGCGCAAGAAGAGCAGCGCCAGGCGCGCCGCAGGAGCGCCGCCGCCGGCCCTGCCGGCGGGGCGCCCAGCCGCTCAGGGCAGCTTGAAGATGTAGGCCGCGTCGACCAGCCACCGGCGGCTCAGCTCATCGCCGTGCAGCAGCGTGATCAGCGCGCCGATCGCCAAAAACGGCCCGAAGGGCAAGGCGGTCTGCAGGCCCGCGCCCTGCCCGCGGCGCAGCAGCAGCGCGCCCACCCCGACCACGCTGGCCGAGGCCGCCGCCAAGAAGACCACCAGGGGCAGGGCGGGCACCACGCCGAGAAAAGCGCCGATCATCCCCAACATCTTCGGGTCGCCCCAGCCCATGCCCTGCCGGCGGCGCAGCAGGTAGTACAGCCCCATGATGGCGATGAGGCTGCCTGCGCCGAAAAGTGCGCCCAGCACGCTGCTCTTCCACCCGATGGCCCCGGGGTAGCCGAGCCAGTCGAGCCCGGCCATCGCCGCCACCCCCACCGGGGTCGCGTAGATGCTCAGCTCGTCGGGGATGATGTAGTGGCGCAGGTCGATGTAGGTGATGGCGACCAGCATCGCGGTGAAGCACAGGTAGACCACGAAGGCCGCGCCGTGGGCCAGGGTGAGCGCGCGGGGGTCAGGCACGAGCTTGAGGTAGAGCGCCGCGGCGAGCACCCCCGTCAGCAGCTCGATGGTCGGGTAGAGCGTGCTGATGGGCGCAGCGCAGTGGCGGCACTTCCCGCGCAGCATCACCCAGCTCACCACCGGGATGTTGTCCCGGGGCGAGATGGGCGTGTTGCAGCGGGGGCAGTGGCTCGGCGGCGAGACCACGCTGCGGTCCTCGGGCAGGCGCGCGATGACCACGTTGAGGAAGCTGCCGATGAGCAGGCCGAGCACAGCGCCAAAGACGAGGTAGAGGCTCCAGAAGCGCCAGGCGAGCTCGGGCGGCAGGCTGGCGAGGTCGGCAGAGGTCATGCGGCGGCTCCAGCGGCGGGGTGCGGGCCGAGCGCCGCCGTCACGGCGCGCAGCGCGTCGACCACCGCGTCAATCTCGTGTTCCTGCAGGTCTTCGCGGCAGGGCAGGGCCAGGGCCTCGGCGCAGAAGCGCGCGGCCCGCGGGCAGGGCCGCAGGCGGGCCCGGCCAGCCAGCGCCGGCTCGTCGCCCAGGGGGCGCGGGTAGTAGCGCCCGAGCTCGACCCCGCGGGCGGCGGCGGCGGCGACCACCGCCGCGGGGTCGGGGTGAAGGGCCACCAGCACGCTGCAATTGTGGGTGAGGGGCCCGGCCGGCAGCATGAAGCGCAGCCGGTCGGCGAGGCCCGCGCGCAGGCGCGCGGCGTGGGCCCGGCGGCGCGCGAGGCGGCTGGGCAGGCTGCGCAGCTCGACCCCGAGCACGGCGGCCTGCACCGCGTCGAGCCGGCTGTTGGCGCCGGTCCACCCGGCGACCGCGCCAAAACCGGCCGCGCTGGCCCCGTGGTGGCCGAGCTGAGCCACCGCCGCGGCGTCTTTGGGGTCGCGGCAGAGCACCGCCCCGCCATCGCCGGCCGCGCCCAACACTTTTGTTGGGTAGAAGCTCAGCGCGGCGAAGCGGGCCGGACGGTCGGCGGCGCCGAGGCCAGGGCTGCCCACCGCCTGGGCCTGATCGTCGATCAGCACGATGTCGTCGGGCAGCAGCCCGGCCGGCAGCGGGGCCAGCGGCAGCCCGAACAGGGGCACCTGCACCAGCGCCCGCGCCCGGGGCCCCAGGGCCTCGGCCACCGCCGCGGGGTCGAGCAGGGGCAGGCCCGCGCCGACGTCCACCGGCACCGGCCGCAGGCCGAGCCGCAGCGCCGCCCCGGCGGTCGCGAAGAAGCTCACCGCGGGCATGAGCACCTCGTCGCCTTGCCGCAGCCCCGCCGCCATCAGCGCGAGGCTGAGCGCGTCGGTGCCGCTGGCCGCCCCCGCCGCCGCGGTCCAGCCCGTGGCCTGGCACAGATCGGCGAGGAAGGCGTCGACCACGTCACCGCCGACGTAGCGCCCGCCGCGCAGCACCGCGAGCGCGGCCGCCTCGCGCGCCGCCGCGTCGGCCCGGTGGCGGGCCCCGGGGTCATGCAGGCGGATCATCGGCGGGCCGCCGGTCGCCCCGCCGGGCCCCTCACTTGATGTCTCGCCGCGAGAACACCGCCGCCGCCGCCGCGAGCACCGCCGCGGTGTAGCTGGCCCCATAGGCCAGGGCCGGCCCGATGCGCTCCCACGGCACCTCGCGGTGGTGCACGGCCCAGGGGCGGATGTTCAAGATCTCAAAGTTGGGCAACACCCAATACAAGGTGCGGGCGATGGCCTGGACCGCGGGGGCGTCGGCCTGGCTGCCGTAGACCCAGATGTCGTCGGCGAGGTGCCCGATGACGAACAGCGCGAGCGTGAAGGCCGAGGCGGTCATCGGCGCAGAGTACGACGAGAACAGCGTCGCCCACGCTGTGAGCAGCGCAAGCTGGGCCATCAGCAGCCCATAGCTGACGAAGACGACCGGGGCGGGCGGCCCCTGCTGGGTCAGCATCAGCCCGACGTAGACCACGAGCATGATCAGCACCTCGACGGCCAAGGTGAGCATCAGGCCGAGGTACTTGCCGAGCACGAACATCCAGCGGGGGATGGGCTTGGAGATGACCGTGTAGATGGTGCGGTGCTCGAGCTCTTTCCAGACCAAAGACACGCCGAGGAACATGGCGATGATGCTGGCGAAGACGTCGATGGCGCCCTGCGCGATGCTGCGCACCACCTTGTCTTGGTCGCCGATGGTCACCTCGCTGAGCGCGAGGCTGAGGATGATGACCCCGACGCCAAAGAAGAGGATGCTGTAGAGCACCCGGTCGCGCACCGCCTCGCGGAAGGTGTTGGCGGCGATGGCCCAGAGGCGGCTCATCGGGCCCCCTCGGGCTGCGCCGTGGCCGATCCGCGGCCTGCGGCCTCGATCTCCGACATGAGCAGCTCCTCAAGGCTCGCGCGCAGGGGCGTGAGCCGCAGCAGGGTCGCGCCCTGGGCCTGGCTGAGCGCGACCGCGGCCGCGGACCGGTCGGGCGGCACGATGAGCAGCGCCCGGTCGCCCTCGGCCCGCCGCAGCTCGGCCCCCAGCCGCGCCGCCCAGGCGGCGGGCGCCGCGCCGGCCGGCAGGCGCAGCTCGAGCTCGACGCCCTTGCTGCCCGCGCCGAGCAGGTCGTCGACCGTGCCCTCGCTGCGCAGCCGCCCGCCGACCAGGATGGCCACCCGGTCGGACAGGGTCTCGACGTCGTGCAGGATGTGCGAGGAGAAGAAGACGCTGCGCCCGCGGGCCTTCTCTTCGAGGATCAGATCGCGCACCAGGGCCCGGCCGAGCGGATCGAGCCCGCTCATCGGCTCGTCGAGGATGACGAGCTGCGGGTCATTGATCAGCGCCTGGCAGATGCCGACCCGCTGCAGCATGCCCTTGCTGTAGCTGCGCAGGGGCTGGTCGGCCGCCCGGGCCATGTCGACCCGCTCGAGCAGGGCCCGCGCCCGCTGGCTGCGGGTCGGCTCGGGCACCTCGAACAGCCGGCCGTAGAAGTCGAGCAGCTCGGCCCCGGTCAGGTGCGGGTAGAAGTAGGGCCGCTCGGGCATGAACCCGACTTTTCGGCGCGCCTCGGGGTCGCGGTGGTCGTGGCCGAGCACCGTGGCCTCGCCGCCGCTGGCCTCGTGGATGCCCACCAAGATCTTGATCGTGGTGGTCTTTCCGGCGCCGTTGGGGCCGACGAAGCCAAAAATGCTGCCGCCGGCCACGCGCAGGTCGAGCGGGTGCAGCCCCACGTGGGGGCGCATCCAAAATCCGGTGCGGTACGTCTTGTGCAGCCCGCGCGTGACGATGACCGGCCCGTCGCTCATGCTCCGCCCCTCCTCACCGCGGCCCGCCGCGCTGCCCGCGCGCCGCCCGCGCCGCTCTCCACGTGGCCACCTTGTCGGCCGGCCAGGCGCCGGCGCTCTGCCAATTGCAGCGCGTGCACAGCGGCCCGCTGTCGGCGAAGCGCCCCTCGACCTGGGCGAGGCGCCAGGCCTCGATGGTCGGCCCGGACCAGAGCACCCCCAGCGGGGTGTCTTTGACGTTGCCGATGACGTTCTCGAGGTGCTCGTCGAGGCAGCAGGTGGTCACCCGGCCATCGACCTGGACCATCGGCGTGCTCCACAAGCCGGCGCATGGGGGTCGTTCTGCCATGCCCGCGCTTATCCCGATGAGGGGCCCGGAGGCGCGTCCGGTCCAGCTGGTGCGTCCGGTGCCTCCGGTGCGTCGTCCTCGTCGCCGCCCGGGAAGCGCCGCGCGGGCGCTGGGGCGTCAAAACGCTGCCACTCTCCGCCGATCCGGCGCTCGTGGGGCGCGTAGCCGGCCTTGTAGTAGAGGTGGCGGCAGTCCTCGACCCACAGGCCCATGTAGAGGTAGCGGCCGCCCCGGCTGCGCAGCCAGGCCAGCTCCATCAGCGCCGAGAAGACGCCGAGGCTGCGCGGCGCCTCGTCGGGGTCGAAGTAGAAGTAGACCGAGCTCGCGTCTTGCTCGCCGAGATCGAGGATGCCGACGCCGATCAGGCGGCCATCGACCAGGTAGCGCATCTCGACGGTGGTCACGCAGGTGCTGAGGAACCAGCCCTCGTAGCTCGAGCGGGTCATCGGCTCGTCGCTGTGGCTCAGGCCGCGCTCGCGCTTGTGGCGGTTGTACAGCGCGAGCTTCTCGGCGGTGTAGGTCGCCGGGCCGGCCTCGACGACCACGTCGCGGTTCTTCTGCAGCGCGCGGCGCTGGCTGCGGGTCGGCGCGAAGGCGGCCACGGGCAGCCGCAGCGGCTCGCAGGCCGCGCAGGACCCACAGGCGGTGCGGTACAGCATCTGGCCGACCCGCCGGTCGCCTTGGGCCAGCAACTCGTCGAAGGCCGCGGGCTGGAGGGGGCGGAGCTGCAGGCGCAAGGGCATGCGCGCCATGCGGCCCGGCAGGTAGGGACAGGGCTCGGGCTCGTCGTAGAGGACGTGCTCACGCGGGCGAGGGGACGGCAAGCGGGGGGCCTCCGCGGCCTGTGCGAAGATGGAGCGGGAGGGCGCGCATGGCGGAGGCACCTTTTACCCCCAAAGCACCGCCCGCGGACGCCGCGGCCGAGACGGGGCTCGTGCACGTCGAGGTGGAGGCCGTGCGCTTCGGCGGCCAGGACGTGCCGGTCGGCGTGCTGCGCCTGGGCCGGCCCGCGCGCGCCAACGCCTACACGCCGGCGATGCTGCGCGCGCTGGAGGCGGGCCTGCGGCGCCTCGAAGGCGAGGCCCGGGCCCTGGTGGTCGAGGCCGAGGGGGCGGGCGCCTTCTGCGGCGGCGCCGACCTGGGCCTGCTGGCGGCGGCGCGCCCCGAGGACGCGCTCGATCTGCTGAGCCAGAGGGTGTTCTCGGCGATCAGCACCAGTCCGCTGCCCAGCGTGGCGGCGGTCCAGGGTCCGGCGGTGGCCGGGGGCTGCGAGCTGGCCCTGGCCTGCGACCTGCGGGTGGCCGGGCCCGCCGCGCGCTTCGCCCTGCCCGAGACCGCGCGCGGCTTGGTGCCGGCGGCCGGCGGCTGCGCCCGGCTCGCGGCGCTGGTCGGCGGCGCGGTGGCCCGCGAGCTCATCCTCTTTGGCCGGCCGCTGTCGGCCGAGCGGGCGCTGCAGCTTGGCCTGATCGCCGAGCTGGTCGATGATCCGCGCGCGGTCGCCCGTGCGCTGGCCGCGGCGGCCGGGGCGCGCGACCCGCTGGCCCTGCGCCTCGCCAAGGACCTGCTGCGGCCGACCGACGAGGCCGCCCGCCTGCAGGCCGAGCGCCACGCCGAGGCCCTGCTCTACGCCCGCGCCGCGGAGCGCCGGTGAGCGGCGCGCCCCGGGGCCAGGGATATGGCGCGTCTGGGCCCGCGCCGCGCGCGCCCCGCCCTTGGAGGCAGCGATGAGCACCGCCGCGGCCCGCATCTTGGCGGTCGGCACCGCCACCCCGCCGACCCGCTACACCCAAGCCGAGGTGCTCGAGCGCTTCCGGGTCGCCAACCCGGCGGTGCGCAAGCTGTTCTTGGCGCCCCACGTCCGGTCGCGGCACCTCTACCTGCCCGCCGCCGACGCCGAGGGCCGGCCGACCGAAGACCAGGCGGCGCTGCTGCGCAAGCACCGCAAGGGCGCGCTGGCGCTCGGGGCGCAGGCGATCGCCGCGGCGCTCGAGCCGCTGGGCCTGCAGCCCGCCGACGTCGACTACCTCTGCTGCGTGAGCTCGACGGGCTTCATGCTGCCGGGGATCTCGGCGATGTACGTCAAGCACCTCGGTTTTCGCACGAGCACGCACCGCGCCGACGTCGTGGGCATGGGCTGCAACGCCGGCCTCAACGGCCTCAACCCGGTGGCCTGGTGGGCGGCCAGCCACCCGGGCCGGCTCGCCCTGATGGTCTGCGCCGAGGTCAACTCGGCGCTGTACATCTACGACGACACCATGGCGACCGGGGTGGTCAACAGCCTTTTTGGCGACGGATGCGCCGCGGTGCTGGTGGGGACCGAGCGGCGCTCCGCCGCTGGCCCGGCGCCGACCCTGGTCGACTTTGAGAGCCACCTCATCCCCGACACCTGGGACGCCATGCACTACGAGTGGCGCCAAGATCACGGGAAGTTCAGCTTCGTGCTGGATCGAGACGTGCCGTATGTGCTCGGGCTCAACGCCGACCTGCCGGTCGGGCGCCTGCTCGGCCGGCACGGCCTGCGCCGCCGGGACGTGCGCCACTGGCTCATCCACAGCGGCGGGCGCAAGGTGATCGACGCGATCAAGTACACGGTGGGCATCACCGAGCACGACGTGCGGCACACCGTCGGCGTGCTCGGCGAGCTCGGCAACCTCGGCTCGGGCAGCTTCTTGTTCAGCTACCAGCGCCTGCTGCGCGAGGGCGTGGTCGCGCCCGGCGACTGGGGCGTGATGATGACCATGGGGCCGGGCTCGACGATCGAGACGGCCCTGCTGCGCTTTTGAGCGCGCACGGCGCCGCGCGGCGGCGGAGGGGAGGGGAGCATGGCTGAGGAGCGCACGGCGCGGGCCCGCACGGTCTCGCTGCACACCGAAGGAGAGGTCGCGCACCTGCGGCTGCTGCGGCCGACCATCACGATGCGGATGGTGCACGAGCTCGGCGAGGTCCTCGACCAGCTCGAGGACCACAGCGCGGCGCGCTTCGTCGTGATCAGCGGCGTGGACGGCGTGTTCTGCGCGGGGATCGACTTCGCCGACTTCCGCCCCGACGCCCCGATGGACATCCACGGCTTCCACAAGTGGGAGCAGCTGCTGGTGCGCGTCGAGAAGCTCGGCAAGGCCACCGTCGCCGCCATCGACGGGCCCTGCCGCGGCGGCGGGGCCCAGCTCGCCCTGGTCTGCGACGTGCGCGTGGCCACCGCCCGCAGCGCCGTGCAGTTCGACGAGATCCACCTCGGTTTTCTGCCGGGCATGGCGACCTGGCGCCTCGCCAAGTACGTCGGGCTCGGCCGGGCCAAGCGGCTGCTGCTGCAGGGCGCCCCGGTCTCGGCCGAGGCGGCAGAGCGCATCGGCCTCATCGACGTGGTGGCGCCCGACGGCGGGCTGGACGCGGCGGTGGCGACCGAGCTGGCGGCCTTCGGGCCCGCCCACCCGGTGGCCACCGCGCTGGGCAAGCGGCTGCTGCTCGAGAGCTACGCCGAGAGCTTTGAAGAGAACATCGGCGGCTTTTTGGCCGCCCAGCACCGGGCGATCAGCCAGTCGGCCTTCCTCGAGACCCTGCGCAAGGCGGGCCGATGAGCCTGGGTCCGGTCGGCGATCTGCGCCCGCTGCACGTTGATCCCGTCGTGCTCGGCCGCATCGTGCCCATGCTCGCCGTGCACGCCGACGAGGTGGCGGCCCTGCACGCCGCCGACATGGGCGACAGCCTGTGGGCCCGGCTCGGGCCGCGCTTCTTGCGCACCCTCTACAGGCTGCTCATCGACGAAGAGGGCTTCCTCGGCTTTGTCTACGTCGAGGCCGGTCAGGTCCGGGGCTTCATCGCCGGCAGCACCGACCCCGACGCCATGATGGGCCGGCTGCTGCGCCGGGGCGGCTTCTTGCTCGCCCCGGCGGCCCTGCCCTGGGCGCTCTGGCCGCCGATCACCCGCCGCCTGCTCGACACGCCCCGCTACGCCGAGGTCAGCGCCGTCGACGGCGCCGAGGTCCAGGCCGAGTCGCTGTTCTGCACGGTGGTGCCCGCGCTGCGCGGCCAAAAGGTGGCCGGGCTGCTCAACCTCGTGCTCTTTGAAGACCTGCTCTCGCGCGGCCACGCCCAGGTCAAGGTCACGACCGAGGTGGCCAATGACCCGGCCCGCCGCCAGCTGCGCAGCTGGGGCTTCGTCGAGCGCGGGCGGTTCTCGTTCTACGGCAAAGAGATGGTCGTCACGACCCTGCAGCTGACCGGCCACCCGCGGCTGACCGCCCGCGGGCGCCACCCGATGCTCGAGCGCGGCGCCGCGGCACGCCGCCGCTGAACGTGCGGAGTTTCTGGGCCGCGGGGGTCACCTCGCGCCGCTGAGATCCGAACTCTGGGGCGGGCGGCGCACGAGCGACCGCCGGGAGGTCGGGATGGATCGCGCGGGAACTTCCAAGGTTCGGCATCTGCTGCTGCTCGCCGGTGGCGCAGCGGCGCTCACGTGGCTCGCGGAGGAGGCCGTCGACCCGAGCCCGGCCGGGCCCCTGGCCGGCGCGACCCGCCCCCAGGTCGGCGCGGTGCGCGCGCTGTCTGGCGGCGGGCCCGAGGTGGCCGCGTCCCCGGCGGCCCCGCCGACCACGGTCTACCGGGCCGGCGAGCTGCGGCTGCAGCTCGCGCCCGACGCCGAGCTCGACGCGCTGCTGGCCGCGCACGACCTCGCGCTGCTGCGGGCGCCGGGGGCCAGCGGCCAGGCCCTGGTCGCCACCGCCCCGGGCGCTGAGGACGCGGCGCTGGCGGCCCTGCTCGCCGATCCGCGGGTGCGCGCGGCCGGGCGCAACGCCTGGGTGCAAGGCGCCCAGTCCCAAGCGACCCCCACCGTCCGCGCGGCGCAGTGGCACCTCGACATGCTCGGCGCGACCGACAGCCCGGCCGAGCGGGCCGCCGCGGCGACCGTGCTCGTGGCGGTCATCGACTCGGGCGCGGCCTACCTCAGCGGGGTCGAGGGCGGGCAGAGCTTCGCGCAAGCCCCGGGCCTCGCGCCGGTGTCGGTGGTCGCGCCCTGGGACTTCGTCGAGAACGACGCGCTGCCGCTGGATGAGCACATGCACGGCACGCATGTGGCGACGACCATCCTCGGCCAGGGCGCGGCGCTGGGCGTGGCCCCGGGCGCGGCGCTGATGCCGCTGCGGGTGCTCGACCAGAACAACCAGGGCGGCGAGCTGGACCTGATCGACGCGCTGCACTGGGCCGTGGACAATGGCGCCGACGTCATCAACCTCAGCCTGAGCTTCGCGCCGGGCTACGCGCCGAGCCTCGAGCTGCTGCAAGCGCTGGAGCGGGCCTGGGCCGAGGGCGTCGTGGTGCTGGCGGCGTCCGGCAACGCCAGCGACCAAGAGGTGAGCTGGCCGGCGGCGAGCGCCCACGTCGTCGCGGTGGGCGCGTACCGGCCCGAGGCCGGCTGGGCCTCGCTCGGCGTGGCCGGCGCCACGCTCAGCGGCGTGGTCAGCCCGGCCCCCTACTCGAACCTCGGCACGGCGATGGGGGTGCTGGCCCCCGGCGGTGACCTCGGCCGTGACCTGACCGGCGATGGCTTCCCCGACGGCATCCTCGCCGAGGCCCCGGCCCCGGGCGACCCCAGCCGCACCGGCTTCTACTTCATGGCCGGCACCAGCCAAGCCGCCGCGGTCGCCTCGGGCGTCGCGGCGCGGCTGCTCGCCGAGGGCGTGAGCCCCGGCGAGCTGCAGGCGGCCATGCACCGCGGCGGCGTGCGCGGCGGCGACACCAGCCTCGCGCTGCAGGGCCTCGGCGGGGGCTACCTGCACCTCGGCAAGGCCCGCTGGGCCCTCGATCAGCCGCAGCTGCTCGATCCGGTGCTCTACGCCACCGGGGTGGGCTTCGTGCGGCGGGTGAGCGCCACCCGGGTGCGGCCGGCGGTCGGCGTGCGGATCAGCGCGCGCTCGGGCGAGCCCGTCGCTGGGGTCACTGCAGTGGTGCGGATCTTCGACGGGACCACCGCGAGCACTCTCTCCTGCCTCACCGACGCGGCCGGCGCCTGCGTGGCGGTCGGGCCCGAGCGGGCCGCCAAGGCGGGGGGCCAGACCCTGCCGTTGAGCTTCGTGTACCTGGTGCCCCGCGTGGTGGGCGCGGGCGGCGACTCGACCCGCCCGATCAGCATCTTCTACGGGAGCGACGCGCTGGAGGGCATCACCCGCGCGGCCGACGCCAACGCCGCGCTGCCCGAGGGCTACCGCCTCGCGCTGCGCTGGGCCGAGGACAGCAGCACCGGCCTCGGCAGCATGCAGGCCAGCGTGCTGCTGCCCTACCTGGGCACCGGCCTGTCCACGAGCCCCATCGGCTTCGGCCCGCTCTCGCCCTTGGGCGGGCTGGCCGGCTTCGGCGGCGCGGGCCTGTCGACCAGCCCGATCGGCGTGGTGCTGAACCAGGCGGCCCTCCAGGGCTTCCTCGGCGGCGCCGGGCTCTCGACCAGCCCGATCGGGCGGGCGGGCGTGCAGTCGGTGTCGCTGTCGACCACCCAGCTCAACCTCGACGGTACGGGGCTCTCGACGAGCCCGATCGGCCTGCTCAGCGCCGAGCGGCTGCAGCTGGCCTCGAGCCGCGGCACCAACACCTTCCTCGTCGTCGACGGCTCGGGCCTGTCGACCAGCCCGATCGGCTTCCTTGGCACGCAGCTCTTCCAGCCGGGCGGCAGCCTGACCAACCTGTCGGGGGTCAGCCTGGACGGCGGCGTGGCGGTGCGCAGCGCGGCGGACGGCTTCGGGCTGCTGGCCGGCACGGCGCTCGGCCTGCGGGTCGAGGAGGGGGGCTACACCGCCCCGGGGTATGACGTGGTGATGGCCGCTTCGAGCGGAGAGGGCGTGTTCGGCGCGGCGGCCGAGGGCATGGGCGCGCCGGTGGAGCTGACCGAGTAGCCCCAGCGGGCGGGGGCGCCGGGCCTGGGCTACCAGGGCCGGCGCCCGTCCACCCCGCGGGGGAGCCCCGATGTCCGGTCCGCCGACCCCGCCGACCCCACCGTCCGCCTGGGCCCACCCGCCGCTGCGCCAGTGGCTGCTGGTCCGGGCCTGCGCGGTCGCCTGCATCCAGCTCATCAGCACCGCGGTGGGCTGGCAGGTCTGGTCCCTGACCGGCGAGCCGCTGGATCTGGGCCTGGTGGGCCTCTCGGTCTTCTTGCCGACGCTGTTCTTGTGGCCGGTGACCGGGCTGGCCGCCGACCGCTGGCCCCGCCGCGACATCGTGCGCTTCAACCTCGCGGTCGCCGCCGGCGTGGCCGCGGGCCTCGCGCTCTTGTCGACCACCGCGCTGGCGAGCCCCTGGCCGATCTTCGGCCTGATGTTCGCGCTCGCGCTCGGCCGGGTCTTCGGGAACCCGGCCAGCCAGGCCATGGTCGCCGGCCTCGTGCCCCGGGCGCTGCTGGCCCAGGCCCTGTCCTTGACCTCGGCCACCTTTCAGGCCCTGACGGTCGCCGGGCCGGCGCTGGCCGGCCTGATCATCGCGGTGGCCGGCCTGCCGGTGGTCTACGCGGTCGCGGCGGCGCTGGCCTGCCTCGCCCTGCTCGCGACCATCGGCCTGCCCCCCTGCCAGGGCCAGGGCCAGGCCCGCGGCTGGGGCGACGTGCTCGACGGCCTGCGCTACCTGAAGGGCCGGCCGGTCCTGCTCGGCGCCATCAGCCTCGACCTGCTGGTCGTGCTGCTCGGCGGGGCCACCGCGCTGATGCCGGTCTACGCCACCGAGGTGCTGAAGGTCGGCGCCGAGGGCATGGGCCTGCTGCGGGCCGCGCCCGCGGTCGGCGCGGTGGGCATGGCCCTGGTGCTCGCCCGCTTCCCGCCGCGCCGGCGGGTGGGCCGCAAGCTGCTGTTCTCGGTGGCCGGCTTTGGCCTCGCCACCGTCGGCTTCGGCCTCTCGACCACGCTGTGGACCGCCCTGCCGATGCTCGTGCTGGTCGGGGTCACCGACGAGGTGAGCGTGATGCTGCGCACCACGCTGGTGCAGGTGCAGACCCCCGACGAGTTCCGGGGGCGGGTCAGCGCCGTGAACAGCGTGTTCGTCGGCATCTCGAACGAGGTCGGCGAGCTGGAGTCGGGCGCGCTGGCCAGCATGGTCGGGCCGGTCAAGGCGGTCGTCCTCGGCGGCCTGGGGAGCATGGCGGTGGTCGCCGCCTTCTGGCGCTGGGCGCCGCGCCTGCGCGAGGTCGACCGGGTCGAGGAGGGCTGAGCCAGCCCCGGGGACTGCCGTCACGTCGGGGGGCGTTGCGGGGGGCGGAGCCCCCCGCCCACCGATCTCGAGGACCGATGGCGCGCTGCGCAGGCTACCAGCCGACGTCGCCGGCGATGGTCAGCTCGCGCCAGGTGCCGTGGGTGCCGAGCTGGGTGCGGTCGGCGGTGGTGTAGGCCGGCGTGCCGACCTGGCCCCAGTAGATCCACGAGCGGGCCGGCGAGGACCAGCTGCCGGTGTGGTAGTTCGCCAGCAGCAGCTCGGGGATGCCGTCGGCGTCGAGATCCCCGGCGACGAGGTGGGCGTTGCCCTGACCGGGCAGATCGGTGCGGTTCGACAGGCTGTAGCCGGCGGCGCTGCCCCACAGCACGACGTTGTTCGCGAGGTAGGACGAGCCGTTGTAGTAGCGTCCCAGCAGCAGCTCTTGGTAGCCGTCGCTGTTCAGATCGCGCATCTTGACCCCCCAGGTGCCGCGCAGCTCGAAGGCCGCGTAGTTGGTGGGTGTGTAGCCAAAGCTGCTGCCCCAATACAACATGGTGTATGCCGCGCTGGACCACGAGCCCGTGTGGTAGCCAGAGAACAGCAGCTCTTTGAAGCCGTCGCCGTCGGCGTCGCCGATCGCCACGTCGACCGCGCCGTAGGTGGTCAGGCTCTCGCGGGCGGCGGTGGAGTAGCCCGTGGCCGTGCCCCAATAGACGTACGAGCTGGTGGTGTGCGTGCTGCCGGTGTAGTAGTTGGCGAACACGATGTCTTCGATGCCGTTGCCGTCCAGGTCGTCAATCTCGACCTCGTAGCAGCCGAGCGTGGGCAACAAGGTGCGGTCGGCGGTGGTGTAGCCGCGGCTTGAGCCCCAGTAGATCATGCTGTTGGTCGAGTAGCTCGAGCCGTTGTAGTGGCTGCAGAACACGAGCTCGTCATAGCCGTCGTCGTTGAGATCAGCGGCCTTGACGCGCAAGGCGCCGGTCGTGGGGATGTCTTCGCGGTCAGACGTCGAGAAGCCGGCCGCCGACCCCCAGTAGACATAGCTTGTGTTGGTATAGCTGGCGCCTGTGTAGTAGTTCGCGACCACGAGGTCTTTGTAGCCGTCGCCGTCGAGATCCCGCACCAGCGCGTCCAGGCCGCCGCTGCTGGGCAGGCTCGTGCGGTCGAGCGCGCTGTGGCCGCTGGCGCTGCCCCAGTAGACGTCGAGGGTCTTGTTGTAGCTGCTGTCGTCGCGGTAGTTCGCGAAGACGACGTCGAGGTAGCCATCCTCGTCGATGTCTTCGACCAGGGCCTCATACACCCCGGCGGTGTTGAGGGCCGTGCGGTCGGCGTCGGCCCAGCCGCCGTCGCCATAGTAGAGGTAGCTGGTGGTGACGTAGTTGCCGTCGTAGTGCTCGGGCACGATGATGTCGGGCAGCCCGTCGCAGTCGAGGTCACGGCAAGAGTCGTCGCCGTCGCAGTTGGTGTCGACCCCATCCAACGGCACCTCGGGGGCCGTCGAGCCGGGGAAGGCCGTCGACACGGCCGGCTCGCAGTCGGTGTCGTCGGCGACGTGGCCGATCGGCCGGTCGCAGGCGGCGCGGGGCGCGGCGGGGTCGCCGTAGAGATCGGCGTCGGCGTCGAGGTGCCAGGTGCGCTCGCCGGTGGCGCCGGCCTCGTCGGTCAGGCCGTCGCAGTCGTCGTCGACGCGGTTGCAGGCCTCGACGACCGCCGGAGAGACGGCGCTGGTGCTGTCGTCGCAGTCGCCGGTCAGGCCGACGTAGCCGGCCGGCGCGGCGCAGGACCGGACCGTCGCGCTCGACCCCCACCCATCCCGGTCGAGATCGGCGTACCAGGTGGCCAGATCGGTGGCGTCGAGGTCAATCACCGCGTCGCAGTCGTCGTCGACCCCGTTGCAGCGCTCGGCGGCGCCGGGGTTGATCGCCGCCGCGCCGTCGTCGCAGTCGGTGGCGTTGGCCACGGTGCCGGCGGGCGCCGCGCAGGCCCGGACCCCCCCGGTCGGCGCGCCGTAGCTGTCGCGGTCGGCGTCGGGCGACCAGGTCGGGGCGTCGACCGCGTCGGCCTCGTCGGTCAGGCCGTCACAGTCGTCGTCGTCGCCGTTGCAGCGCTCAGACGCGGCCGGCGAGGTGGACGCGCTGGCGTCATCGCAGTCGAGCGTGTTGGCGACGGTGCCGGCCGGCTGGGCGCAGGCGGGCTGCGGCGCCGCGGGGTCGCCGTAGGTGTCGCGGTCGAGGTCGGCGTACCAGACGCCGCCGCCGGTGGCGCCCGCCTCGTCGATGTCACCGTCGCAGTCGTCGTCCCGGCCGTTGCAGGCCTCGGCGTCCTCGGGCGAGACCTCGGCGCGCAGGTCGTCGCAGTCGCCGGCCAGGGCCGCCCAGCCGGTCGGGGCCACGCAGGCGGTCAGCGTCACGCCATCGAGGCCGTAGCCGTCCTCGTCGGCGTCTTGGTACCAGACCCGGCCCACGCCGTCGTCGGCCTCGCCGTCGCAGTCGTTGTCGACGCTGTCGCAGACCTCGGTCGCGTCTGGGTGGATGTCGTCGTTGTCATCATCGCAGTCGGCGTCGTTCTCGACGTAGCCGGCCGGAGGCGGCGCGCAGCTGGCCAGGACCTCGCCCGGGTCGCCGAAGCCGTCGGCGTCGGCGTCGGCGAACCAGTCGACGGCGAGGCCCTCGTCGAGCGCGCCGTCGCAGTTGTTGTCGACCCCGTCGCAGACCTCGGTCGCCCCGGGGTAGGCCGTCGCGTCGGCGTCGTCGCAGTCGGTGGCGGTGGGGGTGCTGCCGGCCGGCGCGGTGCAGGCCTCGACCGCGGCGGCGCCGCCGAAGCCGTCCTCGTCCTCGTCGAGGAAGAAGGTGTCGAGCACGCCCTCGTCGACCTCGCCGTCGCAGTCGTTGTCGACGCCGTCGCAGAGCTCGTCGGCGCCGGGGTGCACGCCCGCGTCGCCCTCGCTGCAGTCGTCGGTGGTGTGGCCGTCGCCGTCGGCGTCTTCGGTCAGGCCGCCGTCGTCTTCGGCGACCCCGCCGTCGTCCACCGCAGGGTCCTTGGCGCCCCCGCAGCCGGTGAGGGCCGCCGCCAGGCTGAGGGGGAAGGCGAGCAGGGAGAGGGCGCGCAGCGGGTGCATCGGGGCTCCGGGTTGGAGCGGATCCTACCAGAGCGGGCGGCTCTGGCGGATGACCCTGCGGTTGCGCGCCCCGCTCAGAGCGGCGCGGCGGCGGGCGCCCAGGCGGCGAGCCAGCGGTTGGTGTGCTCGTGCAGCAGGGCGTGCACGTCGAGCGGGCGGCAATTGGCGCCGTCGAGGCCCTCTTGGTGGATCAAGGCGAGGATCAGCGGGCTGGCCAGCGCCAGCGCCGCCGCGCGGGTGTCCACCGGCGCCATCTTGCCGGCGGCGATCAGCGCGCCGAGCAGCTGCTCGGTGGTCTGCAGCGTGGGCTCGAGCGTGTGGTTCACGAAGGCCCGGCCCCGCCGCGGGCTGCGGAGCCCCTCGGCCAGCCCGGTGAGGATGACGCGGTCGACGCCGTGCTGGCGCCACGCCAGCAGCACGATCTCGAGGTGGGCCCGCACCGCCGGCCCGACCTGCTCGCTCTGGGGCGTGGCGGCGATGGCCCGGTAGGGCGAGGCGCCCGCGCCGAGGTGGGCCGCCACCGCGTCCATCAGCGCGTCGCGGTCGCCGAAGACCCGCCGGATCACGCTGACCGTGGTGCCGGCGTCGGCGGCGAGGGCGCGCAGGCTGGCTTCGGGGCCGAGGCGGGACCACGCCTGGGCCAGCGCGGGCACCAGGTCGTCAGCAGGGGCGGGCGGCGGGCCGGGTCGGGGCATCGGGGCTCCACGGGGGGCGATCCAAGGGGGGGCCGGGGCGGCGTCGCCCCGCGGCGCCCGGCGCTAACGCGGTCCGCGCGGCTGTCCGGGCAGGCCGGGGCTTGACCGCGGGCGCCGGGGCGGGCACCTGGGCGCGGTCGCCGCGCGGGCGCGGCAGGGGAGGGCGGATGTGGACCCTGGCGGTGGAGGGCGCGGCCGCGGACGCCGACGCGGTCGTGGGCGCGCTGTGGGCGCTCGGCGTCAACGGCGTCGCGCTCGAGGACGAGGACACCGGCGGCCCGGCGGGGCGGGCGCGGGCCCGGGTCTGGCTGGACGCGGCGGTGGACCAGGCGGCGGTCGCCGCGGCGGTGGAGGCGGGGGCCCGGGCCCGCGGGGCGGCGGGCCCGCTCGTGTGCGCCTGGGCCCGGGTCGAGCTGGCGCCCCTGCAGGGGAGCTGGCCGCTGGCGCGGTCTTTTCGGGTGCGGCCCCTCGGCGGGCCGCCGGCGCGCCCGGGCCGTCGGGTCCCGCTGGCGGTCGACCCCGCGGCGGCCTGGGGCGACGGCCGCCACGGCAGCACCCGGGCCGCGGCGGCCCTGCTCGAGGCCCAGGCGGCGGCCCTGGCCGGGGCGGCGGCGCTGGACTTTGGCTGCGGGGCCGGTCTGCTGAGCCTCGTGCTGCAGCACCTCGGAGCAGACAGCGTGCTGGCCGTCGATCACGACGGGCTCGCCCGGGACGCGACGGCGCGGGCGGCGGCGGCGGGCCCGGCCCCGACCTGCGTCCGTGTGGCCGCCGCGCTGCCGCCAGCGCTCGTCTTTGACGTCGTGGTGGCCAACCTGCCCCACCTCGTGCTGGTCGAGCAGGCGACCGCGCTGGCCACCCGGGTCGCGCCCGGCGGCGCGCTGCTGTTGGCCGGCTGCGCCCGCAGCCTCTGGCCGGCGGTGGCGGCCCGCCTGCCGGGCTGGCGGGTCGAGGCGGCGCGGCGCTCGGGGCTCTTCGGCGCCTGGTGGCTGCGGCGGGCGCCCGCGGCGGCCGGCGCGGGGGGATAGCCGCCGGCACGGAGGCCCTCTCATGGCGCTCGGCTCGACCATCTACACCTTTCAGATTGAGCTCAGCGACGTCGATCGCGGCGTCTACGAGAGCTTGGCGCTCTCGGTGGCCCAGCACCCGTCCGAGGCCGAGGCGGGCCTGGTCGCCCGGGTGATCGCCCGCTGCCTCGAGCACGCCGAGGGCGCCCAGCTCGGGCGCGGTGTGGGCGAAGGTGATGCCGCCGCCGTCACCATCAGCGATCTGACCGGCGCGCTGCAGGTCTGGGTCGACGTCGGCACGCCCGACGCCGCCCGCCTGCACCGGGCGTCCAAGGCCGCGGGGCGGGTGGCGGTCTACTGCCACAAGGACCCCGCGCCCTACCTGCGCGCCCTGGCTGGCCAGAAGGTGCACCGGGCCGAGGACATCGCGCTCTACGCCCTCGACCGCGGCCTGGTCGCGGCGCTGGTCGGCCTGCTCGACCGCCGCAACCGCTGGCAGCTCAGCCGGATCGACGGCCAGCTCTACGTCGAGGTCGCCGGCCAGAGCCTCAGCGGCGCGCTCGAGCCGCTGGCGTGGCCGGCCTGAGCCGCCGGTCGGGCCGCGCCCGGCGGCCGCTCACTGGCCGACCTTGAGCTCCCGCACGAGGAAGGCCAGCACGTCGGCGGTCTCGTCGATGATCTGCTCGGTCGACTTGCCCGCGCCGTGGCCCGCCCGCGTGTCGATGCGGATGAGCACCGGGTTCTCGCCCTTGTGCAGCCGCTGCAGCTCGGCGGCGAACTTGTAGCTGTGGGCGGGGACGACCCGGTCGTCGTGGTCGGCGGTCATCACCATGGTCGAGGGGTAGCGGACCCCCTCTTTGAGCTGGTGCAGCGGCGAGTACCCGTACAGGATCGGGAACATCTCTTTGTCGTCGCTGCGGCCATAGTCGCTGGCCCAGGCCCAGCCGATGGTGAACAGGTGGTAGCGCAGCATGTCGAGCACGCCGACCCCAGGCAGGGCCGCGCCGAAGAGCTCGGGGCGCTGGGTCATCGCCGCGCCGACCAGCAGGCCGCCGTTGCTGCCGCCCTGGATGGCGGTCTTGGCCGGGCTGCTGTAGCCCTCTTTGTGCAGGAACTCGGCCGCGGCGATGAAGTCGTCGAACACGTTCTGCTTGTTCTTGAGCCGGCCGCCGTCGTGCCACTCTTTGCCGTACTCGCCGCCGCCGCGCAGGTTGGCCACCGCGTAGATGCCGCCGAGCTCCATCCAGGCGACCCGGCTCAGCGAGAAGCTCGGCGTCAGCGAGATGTTGAAGCCGCCGTAGCCATAGAGCAGCAGCGGGTTCTTGCCGTCGAGGGCCAGCCCCTTCTTGTGCGTGATGAACATGGGCACCTTGGTGCCATCTTTGCTCGTGTAGAAGACCTGCTTGACCTCGTAGGCGTCGGGGTCGAAGTCGACCTTCGACTCTTTCCACAGCGTGCTCTGCGCCGTTTTGACGTCGAGCCGGTAGAGCCGGGTCGGCGTGGCGAAGGACGTGTAGTAATAGAAGCTCTCGGGGTCGTCCCACTCGCCGCCGAAGCCGCCGGCGCTGCCAACCCCAGGGAGAGAGAGCTCTTGCAGCTCTTTGCCGGTGGTGTCGTGCAGGGTCACGACCGAGCGGGCGTCGCGCAGCCAGGTGGCGATGAGCCGGCCGCCGACCGCGGTGACCCCCTCGAGCGTCTCTTTGCGCTGGGGGATCAGCTCGCGCCACTTGGCCGGATCGGCGTCCTTGAGGTTCACCGCGATGACCCGGCCGCGGGGGGCGTCCTTGTCGGTCCAGAACCAGGCCAGATCGCCCTCGTTGCCGAGGTAGCTGTACTGGGCGTCGAACTGGTCCATCAGCGGGGTGAAGGCGCGGCCGGTCGGGCTGCCGGTGGGGCGGTACCAGACCCGGTTCTTGGGCTCGGTGCCCTCCCAGACGCTCAGCAGCTCGTGCTTGCCGTCTTCGCTGACCGTGACGCCAAAGCCGCGCTGGGGGTGCGCGGCGTCGGCGAAGACCAGCACGTCGGCGCTCTGGGGCGTGCCGAGCGTGTGGAAGTAGACCTTCTGGTTGTCATTGACCTGCTCGAGCGGGTTCTTGGGCGTCTCGTAGCGGCTGTAGTAGAAGCCGCTGTCGTCGGGCGCCCAGGACGCGCCGCTGAACTTCGACCACTCGACCGTGTCGATCAGGTCGGCGCCGGTGGCCACCTCGCGCACCCGCCAGGTGCGCCAGTCCGAGCCGCCGTCGCTGGTCGCGTAGGCGATGTACTTGCCGTTGTTGCTGACGCTGGTGCCGGCCAGCGAGACCGTGCCGTCTTTGCTCATCTGGTTGGGATCGATGAGCACGCGGGGCTCGGCGCTGAGGCTCGAGGCGGTGAAGAGCACCGCCTGGGCCTGCAGGCCGTCGTTGCGCGTCCAGAAGTACTGGCCGTTGACCTTGGACGGCGCGCCGAAGCGCTCGTAGTTCCACATCTTCTCGATGCGGTCGCGGAGCGCGGCGCGCTGGGGCACCGCGTCGAGCACCGAGCGGGTCAGCGCCACCTGGCCGTCGACCCAGGTGCGGGTCTCGGGGCTGTCGGGGTCTTCGAGCCAGCGGTAGGGGTCGGCCACCGCAGTGCCGTGGTAGTCGTCGATCACGGGGCCACGGGCGGCGGCCGGGTAGCTGTAGCCGGCGGCCGGGGCCGCGGCGCTGGGCGGCGGCGCGGGCTTGGCGCAGGCGGCCAGCGTCAGGGCGACCCCGCCGGCGAGGGTCGAGGGGAGGAGCAGCGCGGCGAGGCGCCGGGGCAGGCTCTGGCGGGGGGTGTGCAGCACGGGGACCTCCGGAGGGTGGAGGTGTAGCCCGCGGGGCCCGCGGCGCGCGCACAGGGCGGGTCCGGATCGGGCCGCGGTCGGCGAAGACGACCTTCAGAAGGCCATCCTCGACGCGTTTCGTCCGGTGACAGCGGTGAGCTTCCCGCTCAGCGCGGGGCGGCGAGCTGGCGCAGGCGCGGGTCGGGGTCGGCGGCCAGCGTGGGCTGGGCGGCGGCGAAGGCAGCCGGATCGAGCCGGCGCAGGGCCTGGGCGCCGGCGAGGCGCACCGCGGGCTCCGCGGCCGTCAGGGCGGCGCGCGCGTCGGGGGCGGCGGCGCGCAGCCCGACCCAGCCGGCGCTGCGCCGGGCGGCCTCGCGCACAAGGGCGTCGTTGTCGGTGA
>JBJONS010000606.1:0-2863 GCA_046051725.1 Pseudomonadota bacterium
CTACCCCCACGAGTTCAGCGGAGGGCAGCGCCAGCGCATCGGCATCGCCCGCGCCGTCGCCCTGCGCCCCGACTTCATCGTCTGCGACGAGGCGGTCAGCGCGCTCGACGTGAGCGTGCAGGCGCAGGTGCTCAACCTGCTGCTCGATCTGAAGGACGAGCTGGGGCTGTCCTACCTCTTCATCACCCACGACCTGGGCGTGGTGAAGCACCTCGCCGACGAGGTGGTCGTGCTCTACCTCGGCCAGCTCTGCGAGAGAACGACGACCAAGGCGCTGTTCTCGGCGCCACGGCACCCCTACACCCAGGCGCTGCTCAGCGCGGTGCCCCACCCCGAGCCGGGCCGCCCGCGCACCCGGGTGATCCTCAAGGGCGACGTGCCGAGCCCGATCGCCCCGCCCTCGGGCTGCCGCTTCCACACGCGCTGCCCGCTGGCCCACCCGCGCTGCGCCGCCGAGGCCCCGGCTGAGCACACCGTCGCGCCCGGCCACGTCGTGCGCTGCCACCTCTATGATGGAAATAGCGCCCCGGTCGACATCCTCGCCGGCGCGCCGACCGGAGGCCGCTGATGTTGCCGACCCTGCTGCTGCTGGCCCAGGCCGGCGCGTGGACGCCCCGCACCGAGCCCGCGCTCCAGGCCGCGCTGGCCCAGACCTGCGCGGCCTCGGTGGCCGACAAGAAGCCCGTGCTGCTGCAGTTCTCCGCCGAGTGGTGCGGGGACTGCCGCGCCGCCGAGGCGCTGAAGACCGACCCGGCGGTCCAGGCCGAGCTGGCCGGCTGGCACACCCTGGTCATCGACGTCGGCCGCTTTGAGCGCCACCAGCCGCTGCTCAAGGCCTTCGGCGCCACCGGCATCGCCTGGTGGGTCGCCGCCCGCCCGGTCGACTGCGCCCAGCCGGCCGAGGCCTGGCCCCGGCTCAAGGTCGGCCCGATCGAGCCCACCAGCGACCGCGCGGTGGAGTCCCCCGCCCAGCTGGTCGGCTGGCTGGCGTCTGCCCGCGGCTGAGCCGCCGACCCCACCCGGCGCGGAGGCCCCATGATCAGCGACGCCCTGCTGCTCCTCGCCCAGGTGCTCGCCGCCGCGTGGGCGCTGCGCCTCGCCGCCGCGCTGCTGCTCGCGCCTTGGTCACGCCGGCCCGACGGCGACCGGGTGCCGATCCCGGTCTACCGGCGCCTCATGCTCCACATCATGCGCACCAAGACCGAGTCGACGGTCTACTTCGACGCCTGGGTCAAGGCCGACGCGCTGGTGCCCTATGTGGCCGAGGCCCGCCAGCGCTGCGGGGCCAACCTGACCCACGCGGTCGTGGCGGCGACCGGCCTGTGCCTGCAGCAGCACCCGCGCCTCAACCGGTTCACCTCGGGGCAGCGCCTCTACCAGCGCCGGGGGAGGCACGTCTCGTTCTCGATGAAGCGGGCGGTGGGCGAGGACGGCAAGGTCACCCGCGGCAGCGAGCTCGCCACCGTCAAGATCGAGCACCGGGAGCATGAGCCCTTCGCCGCGCTCTGCGCCCGCATCAACGGCGACATCCGCCTGCAGCGCAGCGGCCAGCGCACCGCCACCGACAAAGAGTACGCGCTCTTCGACCTGCTGCCCGACGTGGCCCTGCGCCCGGCGGCGGGCCTCATCCGGTGGCTCGATGACCACAACCTGCTGCCCGCCTTTTTCATCGAGGGCGACGCGCTCTTCGCCAGCGCGTTCGTGGCCAACCTGGGCAGCCTGGGCATGGACCCGGGCTACCACCACCTTTTTGAGTACGGCAACACGCCGATCTTCGTGATGGTCGGCCAGCTCAGAGACGAGGTGGTGGTCGAGGGCGGGCAGGCCCGGGTGGCGCCGCGCCTGCACCTGCGCTTCACCTTTGATGAGCGGATCGACGACGGCCTCAACGCGCGGCACGCGATGGACACGCTGGTCGCCGCGCTCGAGGACCCGGTGCGCTGGCTCGGCCCGCTGTCGCCGCCAGGGGCCTGAGCGGTGGGCGCCGTCAGGCGGGCCGCGGCCTGCGCGCTGGCCGCCGGCGCGCTGGGCCTGCTGCTCTGCGGGATCGGCCTCGACGCGCGCGATCTGAGCGGCGACGAGCAGAACATGCTCCACCTGCCGCCCGGCGCCCTGCTCGCCGCGGCGGTGGACCCCGCGCCCCCCTTTTGGGCCCACCAGCCGCTCAGCTTCCTGCTGCGGGCCGTGGCGCTCGCGCTCGGCGGAGAGGCGCGCCCGGCGGTCTGGCGCCTGCACGCCGCGCTGGCCGCCGCCTCCACCGCCGCCCTGGTCGCCGGGGCGACCGCCGCCCGCCCCGGGCGGGGCGCGGCCGCCGCGAGCCTCTGCGCCGGCGCGCTCTGCGCCGCCCACCCCCTGCTGCGCTTCTATGGGCAAGACGCCGGCAACTACGCCCTGAGCGCCCTCCTCTGCGCGGCGCTCTGCCTCGCCGCCCTGCGCGCGGCGGCCGGCCGGGGCGCCGGGGCGCTCGGCCTGTGCAGCGCGCTCGCGCTGATGAACGACCTCTACGCCCTGCCCTGGGTCGTGGCCGCGCAGGGGCTGGCGCTGGGCGCCGCGCTGCGGGCGCCGGACCGCGGGGGAGGGCTGCGGGCCCTGGCGCCGGCCGCGCTCGGGCTCCTGGTGGGCGCGGTGAGCCTGCTGCCGCCCGCCCTGCGCTTGCTGGCCGACACCAGCGGGCAGCTCGCCCTGCACGCCGATCCGCCGCCGCCGCGCACCTTGCCGCTGCCCGCAGAGGTGGCGCTGCGCCTCGGCTTGCGGGCGGCGGCCGCGCTGGTGGGCGGCCTCGCCGACGGCCGCCAGCGCAGCCTCGAGGCGGCCGCGCCGCTGGCGGTGGCGGCGGCGGGCCTGGTCGCGCTCGGCCTCGGCG
>JBJONS010000607.1:0-3438 GCA_046051725.1 Pseudomonadota bacterium
CTGCGGGCCTTGGTCGCTGCGCGACCGGCGCGGGGCGCCGCCCGACCGTCGGCCTGGCGCCGCGAGGCGGGGTCGGGCGCGGGCCGCGCCGGCCCGGCCCCGCCCAATTAGACCCCCGCCCGGAGGCCGACGGGCCCCCACGAGCCGGGGAGGCCCCATGCTTGAACACGCCGAA
The DNA here is from genome assembly GCA_046051725.1 of Pseudomonadota bacterium. GTDB lineage: Bacteria > Myxococcota_A > UBA796 > UBA796 > UBA2385 > JAEUKK01. The sequence continues at coordinate 176 of JBJONS010000607.1, forward strand.
GGTGGCCCCCAGCCCGGCGATCTCGAAGCAGCACGCGGCTTGGTCGGCCGCCTGGGCCAGCTCGCGGCGGTGCTGCGCGGCGAGGCCGCCGGCGACCCCCAGTCCCTGGTCGACGGGCTGGCCGCGGGCCTGCGGCACCGCCTCGACAGCGGCGCCACCGCGTTCACCTTGGGCCTCAACGAGCGCGGCTTCGTCGTGCGGGGCGCCGATCTCGGCATGACCGACCTGATCAGCAGCCAGCTGCACGCGGCGCTGTGGGCCGAGGGGCTGCGCGTGCTGCGCCTGCCCCCGCGCACCCCCGACGACGAGATCGTGCTGCTGGTCGACCTGCTCGGCCGGGACTGGGGCGGCATCGGCGGCGGGCTCGAGGCCGCAGCCCACGCCCTGCAGCTCGAGCGCGCCCACCTCGAGCTGGCGCCCCGCGCGACGGTCACCCCCCTCGACGCCGGCCGGGTCGAGCCCGAGGTGCGCCTCGCGCGGCTCGGCGCGCAGCTCGGCCTGCCGCCGCGCGCCGCCGCGCTCGACCGCTGGCTGGCCGACGCGCCGCCGCCGGCCCCGGGCCTCGCGGCGCCGCGGGTGTCCCCGCCGACCGCGTCGGCGGCCCTGGTCGCGCCGGCCGCTGCGGCAGCCCCCCTCGAGCACGCCGTCCAGATCGTCGAGGTCGCGGCGCAGCGCGCGCTCGACGGGCTCAGCCGCGGGGCGCCCGAGGCCTTCGCGTGGGTCCGCGGGGTGGCGGCCCTGCTCGAGCCGGGGCTCGGGCTCGATCCCGGGCGGGCCGCGGCGCTCGGCGCCACGCTGCAGCGCGGGCTGGGCCTCGACGACGGTCGCCTCGAAGCGGCGCTCGCGGCGGGGCTGCGGGCCAGCCCCGCGCCCGGCCCCTGGGTCGGCCCGGCGCTGAGCCTGACCGCCCTGCAGCTGCGCCTCGGCGGCGAGGACGGCCCCGCCCGCGCGCTGCGGCTCGGCGCGCACCTGCCGCCGGGCCCCCTGCAGCAGGCGGTCGGCGACGGCCTCGCGCTGGGGCTGTCGCCCGCCGCGGTGGGGGGGCTGCTGCGGTCGGCCGGCCCCCGCGAGCTGCCCACCGCGCTGCGGGCCCTGCGCCGGCGGATGGAGCCGACGCTCGTGGTGCAGGTCTCGGCCCGGGTCGGCCACGAGGACCCCGAGGTGCGCCTCGCCGCGCTGCTCTGCCTGCGCGAGCAGCGGGGCCCCCGGCTCACCGCGCTGGCGGTCGGCGCGCTCGACGACGCCGCGCTGCCGGTGCGGCTCGAGGCCCTGCGCTACCTGTCGGTCCACCGGCTGCCCGAGGGCGCCGCCGCCGCGCTCGCCCGCCTCGGCGCCGCCACCGAGCCCGACGAGCTGCGGGCGCTGGTGCGCGCCTTCGTGGTGATGCGCCGCGGCGAGGCGGTGGCCGAGCTGGTGCCCTTGGCGGTCACCGGCGGGGCCCGGGGGCGGGCGGCGATGGCCGGCCTGCTCGACTGCGGCGCGGCCGGCAAAGCGGCCATCGATCAGCTCGGCCGCAGCCACCCCGAGCTGCGGTCCGACCTGCGAGAGGTGCTCCATGCCAGCAAGACCTGAGCGGGCGCGCGCCCCGGCAGGTGCCCGGTGAGCGCGGTCGACCTGCGCCAGCTGACCACGCAGGCCCACAACCTGCTCGGGCGCCTCGACCACCTCGAGCAGACGCTCGCCGAGTACCGCGACGACCACGCGAGCTCGACCGCCGCCGCCCACGGCCTGATGGCGGTGGTCGCCGAGCTGCGCCTGCCGGTCGAGCTGCACTTGCTCGATGACCAGGTCATCTTCGCCGAGCGCATCCTGCCGGTGAGCGCCGGCCAGCGCCCGGTGTACCAGCGCCTGCGCGCCCGGCTGCTGCGGGGCGGCCAGGGGGGCCTGCGCGTCGACGAGGGCGTGTCCGAGGGCGCCTTCATCACGTGGCTGCGGGCGCTCATCGAGCTCGGCGAGGCCAGCGCGCCGCTCGCCACCGTCGAGGCCACCCTCGCCGGGCGGGGGGCCCGGGGCCTCCAGCTGCTGGCGCCGCGGGCCCACGGCGGCGGGGCGACCACCGAAGAGCACCCGCGCTGGCGGGCGCTGCACGCCTTGCTGCGCGCCGGCCGCCTGGTCGAGCGGCCCGGTCCGCTGGGCCCGGCGGCGCTGGCCGAGGCCTGGGGGGTGGCGCACGCGCTGTGCGCCCTGCCCGACGAGGCCCTGCGCGCGGCGGCGGTGGCGCCGCGGGTCGAGCCCCCGGGTGGGCTGCGGGCCAGCCGCCGGGCCGCCGCGGCCCTGGTGCGCACGGTGGGCATGCCGCCCGCCGAGCGCGCCCTGCTCGGCGCGACCGCCCTGCTGCTGGGCGGGCGCGGCCCCGGCGGCGCCCACGACGCCGACCTCGCGGGCCTGCTGCGCCTCGCCGAAGACGACCCGCTGGCCAGCGCCCTCGCCGAGCTGCAGCAGCAGCTGCACGCCGGGCCCGCCGGCTGGACCCACCCCTGGGCGGGCCTGCTCGCCGCCGCCGAGCTGTGGGGCCGCAAGGTCGCCGACGGGCCGGCGGCCGCCGCGGCGCTGGACCGGGCGCTGCCGCCCGAGCTCGGCGCCGAGGCCCGGGCGGTGGTCCGCGGCTGGGCCGCGCCCCCCGCTGAGCCCGCCGCGCCGCCCCGCCCCGCCCCGGAGCCCACATGAGCACCCCTGTCGCGCCGCGCCCCGCGGCCACCGTCATCGTGCTCCGCGCCGACGCCCGGGGCGCCGCCGAGGTGCTGCTGCTGCGGCGCGCGCAGACGGCCAGCTTCTTCCCCCACGCCTGGGTCTTCCCCGGCGGGCGGGTCGAGGACGAGGACGCCCTGCTGCCGGTCATCGGCGGGGGCCCGCTGGCCGCGCCCCCCTGGCGGGCGCCCGCCGTCGCCGCCCTGCGGGAGTGCTTCGAAGAGAGCGGCGTGTGGCTCGGCGCCGGCGCGCCGGGGCCCGCGCTGCGGGCGCGGCTGAACGCCCGCCAGGGCAGCCTGCTCGAGGGCGACGGCCTGGTCGCTGATCTCGACCGGCTGCGCCCCTGGGCCTGGTGGATCACCCCGCCCGAAGAGCCCAAGCGCTTCGACACGCGCTTCTTCGTGGCGGTGGTCTCCTCCGACGCCGTGGCCGCCGCCGACGCGGCCGAGACGGTCGACCACCGCTGGCTGCGGCCCGCCGAGGCGCTGGCCGACCGCGGCGTGGGCCTCGCGCCGCCGACCTTCCGCACCCTCGAAGAGCTGGCCGCGCTCGACACCGTCGCGGCGATCTGGGCG
>JBJONS010000608.1:0-5877 GCA_046051725.1 Pseudomonadota bacterium
GGGGCTAACCGCAGCGCAGATCCGGGGCGCTCCCCGCTCGGCCCGCTTTCGCGGTCCGGGCTGGAGGCCCATGAGCTCTTCTTCAATCAACGAGAGCTGCTACCTGTTTTTCAAAGACCGGCCGCTTCCGACCAGAGCCGAGGCTCTGGTGGCCGCGCTGGCGGGGAGGAGGCCGAAGCCCCGTTCACCCGTCTATGGGGACGCTGTGTTGGCGGAGGGGGCGCGCTCAAACGCGTCGAGCACCCACACCCTGTCGCCTCAAGCTCCACCAAGGAGCGTCGCCATCTCGCGGCTTTCGCCGCCGGGCGGCGCCGCCCCCAGCCCACACGGTTTATTCGACCCCTCGTCAGGCCGCAAGCCCTCACGGTCGACATTTTTGATCTTCGCTGATCACACCCTCAGCGGCGGTCTTCTCACCAACACCGGACCCGCGCCCGGCGGCCACCGCCGCGCGCCCCCCGCCCGGCGCGGCGCGCGCGGACCGCCGTGGGCAGGCCCGCCCCGCCGCCATAAAGTCGGCCTCGCCGCACCGGCGCGCGCCGGTCGCCCACCCGCTCTCACCCGCCGAGGGGACCATGCACCTCCACCCCGCCCTCCGCGGCCCGATCGCTGCGGCGCTGCTCAGCGCCTGCGGCGGGGCCCCGCCGCCCGCCTCCGCTCCTGCTGCGCCCGCTGATGCGCCCGCTGAGGCGGCGCCTGCCCCGCAGGCCGGCGAGGTCCAGAACGTCGCAGATGCTCCGCCTGAACACCTTTTCACCGTGACCTCGCCGGTCTACCACATCGACCGCAAGTACAAGTCGATGTTCGGCCCCGACGCGCTCCAAGAGGTGCGGCTGCTCGATGGCCCGCCCGAGCTCGTGTGGATCACCGGCTACCAGACGACGGTGGTCTCGGCCGACACCGAGCAGCCGATGTCCCAAGAGTTCATGTGCCACGCCAACCTCGACCTCGACGTGCAGCGCTACTACGAGGTCTTTCCGACCCGGGTGCCGCTGTCGGGCCGCGTCTTCACGCTCTCGCAGGGCCAGCAAGACATCCGCTTGCCCCCGGGCTTTGGCATCCCGGTCTGGACCGGCGACCCGCTCAAGCTCACCACCCAGGTGCTGAACCTCAACATCGACAAGCCCGACCTGAACGTCAAGCACCAGGTCAACATCCGCTTCGTGCGCGACAGCGAGGTCCGCAGCCCCATGCGGCCGCTGTTCCAGGCGGCGGTGCAGGGTTTTAAGGCGCTCGGCGAGGCCAAGCACTACGGCCTGCAAGAGGGCGATGTCAACGCGTCGACCCACGGGGATGGCTGCTCGGTGGGCATGAGCGCGGTCGAGGGTGACGTCGACGCCGACAAGCTCGGCCAGAAGTTCACCGCCCACTGGATCGTCGAGCCCGGCCGCGAAGAGGCGCGCACCAACGTCACGCGCTTCCTCAACCTGCCCTACGACACCACCGTCCACTACATCGCCGTGCACCTGCACCCCTTCGCCGAGTCGCTCAAGCTCAACGACCTGACCACCGGCGAGACGCTCTTTGAGAGCAAGACCCGCCCGGCCAACGGCAAGATCGGCATCGAGCACATCGACTGGTTCGAGAGCAAAGAGGGGCTCAAGCTCTCCAAAGACCACGAGTACGAGCTGGTCAGCGTCTACAACAACACGACCACCGAGCCGGTCGACTCGATGGCGGTCATGTATATGTACTTGCTCGACAAGACCTTCGGGAAGCCCGACGTGGCCAGCCTCGCCTCGCCCACCAGCGAGGCCGACCTGAGCAAGCCCGCCGGCATGTGAGCGGCGCCCGGCGCGTCCAGAACAGCGCCACAGACGTTCCACAGCAGCTCACCTGCACCTCACCAGCAGGTGGCGTCGCAGGGGCAGTACATCGTCGGCGCCGGGCCCCACCAGCGGGGCGCGGCGGCCTCGGCCCGCACCGGGGCGACGGGGGCGCCCGGGGTCCAGGCCCGCGCCGCCCCCGTCGCGAGGCCCCGCGCGAAGGCGGCCCGCAGCGCGCCCTCCTGGGCGCCGGCGCGCGAGAGCGCGGCGCCGAGCGGCTCCCCCTCCACCGGGCCCCACTTCTCCCCCAGGCCCTCGCCGAGCCCCTCGACAAAAGCCTCCCGCGCGTCGTCTTCGAGGCCTGGCACCCAAGGCAGCAGCCCGTCCACCGGCCCGGGCTGGGCCCAGCGGCCCCGCACGAGGCCCCACCTCCGCCCCAGGCTGCGCAGCGCCGCCGCCCGCAGGGTGGGTGAGAGGGGCGCCGCCGCCTCGGCCAAGCGCCGCAGGCCCCGCGCCTCGCCGGCCGGGCCGCGGGCGAAGCCGTGGGGCTCTTCGCGGAAGGCCCGCCACCACACCGCCGCCGCCAGCGCCTCGGCCCGGGCCGGCGCCGGCAGCACAGACAGCCGCTCTTCGAGCGCGGCCAACACGCGCAGATCACCACGCGCGTCGCTGTCTTGGGCGTCGATGAGCGCCTCTCCGACCCCTTGCCAGAAGGCCGCGGGCTCCGGCCCCACCGCCGCGAGGTCGTCGAGCGGCGCCGCGGCCGACCGCCCCAGCGCCGCCGCGCGCCCCCGGGCGTAGGCGTGGGTCGCTTGGTGGGCCGCGTCTCCGCCCGCACATGCCGCGTGCGCGTCGAGCGGCAGCGCGTAGGACATCGGGTAGCGGGCAAAAGCCGCGTCCTCGGGGGCCAAGGCCAGCGCCGCGGCGTCGGGCCAGGGCGGGCTCAGGCTCGCCGCCCGGCTCAGCAGGCCCGCGAGCAGGGCCGGCGCCACCAGCAGCGCGGCCGCCCCGCGCCGCCCGCCGCCCCAGAGCCGCGCGCCGGCGATCGCCAACATCAGCTGCCAGATCGGCGTGGTGGGGCCCGCATAGCGCAGGCCCGCCGCGCTGCTCACCGCGGGCCAGGGCAGCAGCTCGAGGCGGAAGCCGACCAGCAGGTAGCAGCCGAGCCAGACCAGCAGCCAACGGCGGGCCCGGAGCCCGAGGCCCGGACCGGCCAAGCCGCCAGCGGCGAGCAGCGCGGCGAGGCAGGCGGCGCCCAGCGGGAGCCCGAGCTCGACCGCGGGTAAGGCGAAGAGGCCCGCCCACTGCTGCGGCGCGGCCAGCGTCATGAGCTTGTCGGGGAGCCGAGAGAGCGCGGGGATGGCCTCGCCAGGGCTGTAGATGTGGCCAAAGGGGTGCTGGCGGGTCTGGTGGAGCTGGAGCAGCCACAGGGCCGGCGCGAGCAGCAGCCCGGGCAGCAGGCGGAGGAGGCGCCGCCGGTCGGACAGCAGCAGCCCGCCGAGCAGCGCGAGCAGGGCCGGCACGCTGGAGAAGCCGAACCAGAGGGCGAAGCCGCCGATCAGGCCGAGCCAGATCGGCCGCGCCCGGGCCGCGCCGCCAAGCAGAAGCAGGCCAAACAGCCCGGCCTCCATGTGGTTGCCCCAGGCCAGCAAGCCGAGCTTCAGCGCGTTGAGCGGGGGGAGGCAGGCCAGCGCCAAGAAGAGGAGGGCCGCGCGCCGGCCGGCCTGGGCCCAGGCGAGGCGCAGGCCCACCACGGCGATGGCGCAGCAAAAGCCGACCGGCACGAGCTTCCAGGTGAGCAGCACCCGCGGCGCCGCGCTGAACAGCAGCCCGGCCAGCGCCGAGACGGCCGTGCAGCCGCCGCAGAAGCGCCGGTACTGCAGCGCGAGGATGGCGTCCCAGTGGCCATCGGCGAGCATGCGCCCGTGCGCGGCGTTGTAGCGCTCTTCGCAGTCCATCACCCGCATGTCGGGGTGGGCGAGGGCGGCGAGCTGCAGCGCGCCGACCAGCAGGGCGGCGAGCAGCTGCCAGCGCAGCGGCGCGGCCCGCCCGCTCAGGCCGCACCCCCGAGCCGGCGCCCCACCGCCCGGTCGGCCGCATAGGCCAGGCCCATCCCAAGGGTGTAGGCCAGCAGATCGACCGGATCGAAGGTCGATCCCACGGTGAGCTGCACCCAGGTCGGGTCGGTGGGCGAGGTCAGGCGCAGGGCCTGCAGCGCCTCGACCGCGACGGCGAAGGCCCACACGCCCACCGCCGCCCGGCCGCGGGGCAGGCCCGTGACGACCAACAGGCAGAAGAAGAGGAAGGGCGCGACCACCAGATCGCCGCCAAAGTGGCGGAGGGGCCGCCAGCCCGGGCCTCGATAGACGAGCACGAACAGGCCCGCCGCAAGGCAGGCCGCCGCGCCCACCGCCCGCCATCGCCGCATGCCGCCCCCACCGCGGCCGCCCCCCGGGGCGCCGCCGGTCGAGCCTACCGCAGGGCGCCCTCGCGATTTCTGCACTTGGCGGTGACACCCGCCGCCCGCGCCGGGGTTGCACCCGCCGCACCCCGCCCGCACCGGAGCCGGCCCGTGGCGCTCGACGTCGACGCCCTCTACCGCAGCCACAGCCCGATGGTCTTGCGGCGCTGCCGGCGCCTGCTCCGCGATGAGGAGCAGGCGCTCGAAGCCATGCAAGACACCTTCGTGCAGATGATCCGCAACGCGGATCGGCTCGACGCGCGGGCCCCCTCCTCGCTGCTCTACCGCACCGCCACCAACCTCTGCCTCAACCGCTTGCGCAGCCGCCGGCGCCGCCCCGAGGACCCCGACGACGAGCTGGTCGCCCGGATCGCCGCCGCGCCCGATGACACGGGCCTCGGCGGGGCCCGGCTGATGCTCGCCGCCGTCTTCGCCCGCGAGCAGCCGTCGACCAAGACCATGGCCGTCCTGCACCTGCTCGACGGCCTCACGCTCGAAGAGGTCGCCGAAGAGGTCGGCCTCAGCGTGTCGGGCGTGCGCAAGCGCCTGCGGACCCTCAAGCAGCACGTCGCCGAGCTGGAGGACATCTGAGATGAGCCCCACCGCCCCGCCGCCCCGCGCCCAGCCCCACGCGCTGCAGCTCGAGCGCTACCTGCTCGGCGAGCTCGACCCGGCCGCCACCGCCGCCGTCGAGGCCGCCCTCGCCCAAGACCCGCAGCTGGCCGCCCAGGTCGCCGCGATGCGCGAAGAGGACGCCGCGGTCCGCGCCCGCTACCCGGCCGGCCTCATGGTCCCCGGCCTGCGCGCCCAGCTCTCCGCGCCCCGCCGGCCGCTGCACCAGCGCCCGGCGGCCTTCGCCGGCCTCGCCGTCGCGGCCGTGGCCGCCTTCGCCTTGCTGCCCGGCAGCCTGCCCTCGGCGCCGGGGGGGCGCGCGCCGGCGGTGGTCGCGGCGGCGCCGGTCATCGAAGACACCGTGGCCAAGGGTGACCTCGACGCGAAGCTGCTCGTCTATCGCCAAGTGGGGGCGGCCATCGAGCCGCTGGCCGACGGCGCGCTGGCCCAGGCCGGCGACGTGCTCGGCCTCGCTTACCAGGCGGCCGGCGCCCTGCACGGCGTCATCCTCAGCGTCGACGGCCGCGGCGCGGTCACCTTGCACCAGCCGGCCCACCCCGACGCCGGCACCGCGCTCGACCGCACCGGCACGATCAACCTGAGCCAGGGCTACCAGCTCGACGACGCCCCCGCCTTTGAGCGCTTCGTCTTCGTGACCGGCGGCGCGCCGATCGACGTGGGCGCCGTGCTCGACGCGGCCCGGGCCCTGCCGCCCGCCGCCGCCCGCGCCGCGCCGCTGGAGCTGCCGCCGGGCCTCGACCAGCGCTCGCTGCTGCTGCGCAAAGCCGGCTCCGACGCGCTGCTGCACGCCCCCGCGCCCACGCCCTGAGCGCCCCGCTTCGCCGCAGCGCCCCGGCCGCGGTCGGGGCAGGCTGCGCCCACCCTCCGCCCCGGAGCGCCCATGCGCCGCCCCCTCACCGCCGCCCGCCGCCTGCCCGCCGCCTGCGGGCTCGGCCTGCTGGTCGGGCTGGCCGCGCCGCTGTGGTCGGCGGCCCCCGCCGCGGCCGCGCCCGCCGCCGCGCCCGCCGCCGCCGCCCC
>JBJONS010000609.1:0-3654 GCA_046051725.1 Pseudomonadota bacterium
AGTTGAGCTGGTACTTGATGCTCTCAAAGAAGGACCACAGCGCCTTGGTGCGCGTGGAGATCTCGTGGGTGCCGGGCCCGAAGGCCTCAGACAGCTTGCCCTCGTTGAGGAAGACCGCGGACTGGCCCTCGCGGACCACCAGCTTGCCGCCGTCCTGGATCGCCTGGTTGAACACCGGGAAGCGGTAGACCACCGTGGTGCGGTCGTCCTCCATCCACTGGATGACGTCGAGGAACTGCGCCTTGGCGTGGGTTTTGAGCGTGTCCCAGATGTTCACGGACCTCTCCATGCCCGCGCGCGCGGGCAGCAGCGTTCAAGGGCACCCGCCGCGGTCGGCCCGGCCCCCGAGGCCGAGCATGCGCGCCGCGCCGCCGCCGACAAGGGGCCGCGGCGTCCGACCACCGCTCCCGGGCCCTATCCCGGGGCCGACCGTCGGCGGGCCCCCGCTACGCCCGCTTGCGTCGGGCTGTTGCGCGCCGCCTCAGCTCCCGCCGCGGCCCATGCGCGGCAGCAGCTCGGCGAAGTTGCAGGGCCGGTACCGGCTGTCGAGCTGGTGCACCAGCACGCCATCCCAGGCGTCTTTGCAGGCGCCCGTCGAGCCCGGCAGCGCGAAGATCAGCGTCCGGTCGGCCACACCGCCGAGCGCGCGGGACTGGATGCTGCTCAGCCCGACCGTCTGCAGGCTGATCGCCCGAAAGACCTCGCCAAAGCCAGGCAGCTCTTTGTCGAGCACGGCCCGCACCGCCTCGGGGGTGACGTCCCGGGCGGTGATCCCGGTGCCGCCGGTGGTCAGCACCACGTCGACGCCCGGATCGGCCACCAGCGCCCGCAGCGCCGCCTCGATCGAGGGCTGATCGTCCTTGAGCACGGCCTTGTGGACGAGCTGGTGCCCGGCCTGGACCACGCGCTCGGCCAGCAGGGCGCCCGAGCGATCATCGGCCGGGCTGCGGGTGTCCGACAGGGTCAGCACGGCGATCCGCAGGGGGGTCAACGCGCGATCAAGGTCGAGGCCGGGCATCATCCCTCCAGGTGTGGCCGCCGTGGTCGCCGGCTCAGACGCGCTCGTAGCGCAGGCCCGCGCCGCTCACGAAGACCTGGGCCGACACCCCGCGGGAGACGAGGCGGTCGGCGGCGGGGGTCAGCAGGCCGACCGGCAGGCGCAGCCCGCGGCGGATCTCGGACACCAGATCGGTGAGGATGACGTGCTTGGCGCCAAAGCGGGGCACGAGCTGCTCGATGGCCGCCTCTTGGCCGGGCTCCATGCCGACCAGCAGCCACTCGGGGCCGCCCCAGCGCGCGGCCATCGCGTCGACCCAGGCCGCGGGGGCCTCGGCCGACAGCGCCGTGTTGAGGTAGACCAGCGCCCCGCCGTCGGGCAGGGTCAGGCGGAAGCAGCGCGGGACGCTCCGGGGGAGCCGCGCCCCGCGTCCGAGGCGCAGCAGGGCCCGGCCCGGGGCCAGCGCCGCAGCGGCGGCCCGGGTCGCGACGCCGGCCCGCGGCTCGACCGCCTCCGCGAGCTCGACCGCGAGACCATCGAGGCTGACCGGGCCCGGAAAGCCGTCCAGCGCGCCGATCCCGCCAAGGTAGGCCAGCAGCTCTGGGGCGGCGATCACCGTGGGGCGCAGGCCCGCCCGGACCGCCGCGGCGGTGGCCTCGACCTGCTCGGGCCAAGCGCCGGTCAGCACGACGATGTCGTCGCTGGCGATGGGGCCGATGGGATCGACGCGGACGAACCGGCCAGGGCGCTCGAAGATCAGCGCCCGCAGGCCCTCGTGCACGAGGCGGAGCCGCCACGGGTAGGCGTCGCGCGCGGGGACAAGGGACATCAAGGACCTCTGGCGGCGCGCGGGGAGGCCCAGGCGGCGCAAGCGCAGGCGGAGAAGCGGCGGAGAGGACGACGGAGACGCAGCCACGCCGGCCGGGCCCGGTCAGGCGGAGGAGGCGCCCGCGCCGTCGCCGGAAGCCTCAGCCCTATCCGGCGCGGAGGGCCGTGGCAGCCGCGCCCTCGGCGGCCGAGATCGGGCTACCCTGCGGCCGGAGGCGCCGTGCTCCTGTCTGTCCTCTGGCTGCTCGCCGCCCGCGCCGCGCCCGCCGCCGGGCCCGACGAGGGCGCCCGCCCGTCCGCCGAGCGCTTCGACGAGGCCATCATTGACGAGGCCTGGCCCCTGGTGCGCGTCGAGGTCCCTGACTTCCCCGGCGCCTTGCTCAGCAGCGCCGGGGCCAGCCTGCTCGCCGCGCCGCCGACCGACGGCACGCCCTGGCGGGCCGAGATCCTCGCTGAGCCTGACCTCTCTCCGGCCACCGCCGACGAGCTGGCCGCCTGGAGCACCGGCAGCTTCCGGCCCGGCGAGGCCTTTGACGCGCTGGGCGCTGGGCCCTACCGCGCGGCCGGCTACGACGGGAGCGGCGTGAAGGTCGCGGTCTTCGACATCCAGTGGCAGGACTGGGAGCTGCACGCCGCCGAGCTCGGGCCGGTCCAGACCCACGACTGCGCCCGCCACTCCTCCTGCGCGCGGCCCATCGACGGCGTCCGTCCGGCCTTCTCCTTTGAGTACGGCTCGCACGGGGTCGCCTGCGCCGAGGTCATCCGCGACCTCGCCCCGGGGGTCGAGCTGCACCTCGTGCAGGTCTCGGGCGGGGTCAGCCTCGAGAACGCGGTGAGCTGGGCCATTCGCGAGCAGATCGACGTGGTGTCGATGTCGCTGAGCTTCTTCGGCGAGAGCTTCGGCGACGGCACCGGGCCGGTCAACGCCCAGGCCCGCCGCCTCCGCAACAACGGCGTGCTGCTCGTCACCAGCGCCGGCAACTCGGCGACCGAGCACACCCGGGCCCGCTTCACCGACGCCGACGGCGACAGCATCCACGACGGCCCGGACGGCGGCGAGCGGATCGCGGTCGAGCTCAGCCCGGGCACCCGCCGCTTCAACCTGCACTGGGACGACTTTGGGCGCTGCGAGACCGATCTCGACGCCTACGTCTACGCGCCCTCGGGCGCCCTGGTCGGCCGGGGGCTCGCGACCCAGGACCCCGAGGACGAGGCCTGCGTCCCCGTCGAGCGCATCGCCGTCTACGGCCAAGAAGACGGCATCTACGACCTGGTCATCCACCGCAAAAGGGGCCCCGCAGACGTCGATCTCGAGCTCTTCGCCCGCGGTGGGCTCGTGGTCGACGGCGACCCGCGGGGCAGCATCGTCGACCCCGGCAGCAGCCCGACCACGCTCACCGTCGGGGCGGTCAACGCGTCGGGCTACCTCGCCAACCCGGTCGAGTACTTCTCGTCGTGGGGGCCGACCGCCGGCGGGCTGAACAAGCCCGATCTCGTCGGCCCTGACGGCCTCAGCGGCTCGTTCTACGGCAACCTCGGCTTCTTTGGCACGAGCGCGTCCACCCCCGCCGTGGCCGGCGCGATCGCCCTGCTGCTCGACGCCCGCCCCGAGCTCAGCCCGGTCGAGGCCGCCGCGCTGCTCCGCGGCCACGCGCTGTCCACCGCGCCGGTCGGCGCGCCCCACGACCCCGCGCGCGGGGCTGGCGCCGCGCGCCTCCCGCCGCTGGACGCCCAGCCGCTGGGCTGCAGGGCCGGTCGCCTGTTCGGGATCGCCGCGCTGTTGCCCATCCTCATCCCGCTCCGCCGACGCCAGGCGCCGCGCTGATGCG
>JBJONS010000610.1:0-2983 GCA_046051725.1 Pseudomonadota bacterium
TCCGGTCGACGAGCGCGCGCTTCGTGTCCTCCTCGAAGTAGATCATCACGTTGCGGATGAAGATGATCTGGAACGGCGCCCGGAAGGGGAACTCGGGCCGCATGAGGTTGAATCGGCGGAAGGTTACGGCGGACCGCACGGCCGGGATCACCGTGCTCGTGCCGTCCGGGTGGTGCTGGAAGTAGCGCTCGGCCAGGCCGGCGGGCAGGCGCCGCACGCCCTCGGTCGGGTAGCGGCCCTCGGCGGCCAGCTGCAGCACGTCGGCGCTGATGTCGGTGGCCAGCAGGCCGGCCTGCCACTCGGCGATGCGCGGCCCGAAGAACTCGCGCTGCAGCATCGCCAGTGTGTACGGCTCCTCCCCCGAGCTGCTGGCCGCGCACCACATGCGCAGGTCCCGCGTGCCCTGGCGCTGGAGGCGCTCCGTCACGTCCGGCAGGGCCGTGCGCACGTAGTGGTCGAAGTGCTCGGGCTCCCGCTGGAAGTAGGTGTGGTTCGTGCTCACCTTGTCGGCGAGGCTGAGCAGCAGCTCATCCGACGGATTGCGCAGGTGTGACCGGAAGAACTCCGAGAAGGACCGCGCCCCGCTCTCGCGGACGAGCTTGTACAGGCGCCCCGAGAGCATCGCGCGCTTCTGCGGGCCGAGGTTGATGCCGAAGCGCGCGCGGATCAACGCCGCCGTGTGGGCGAACTCCTCGTCGGACATCGCCATGTTGATGTTCGGGGCGGTAGCGGCGGTGGTCATCGGGGCGTCCATACGGGTTGAGTCGGCATCGACGGAGACGCTCTGAAGAGTTTTCCGTACCGGTACGTGCCCATCCTGACCGGGCGCAGGATTCGTGTGACGACGCCCACAAAACGGACGCGGCGCGCCCCGGGAGGGACGCGCCGCCGGGGCGGGCCGGGAGGGCTCAGTAGCGGCCCATGTCGTCGTCCCCGTAGGGCGAGCGGCCGCCGGGCTTGCCGCCGCTGCGGGCCGGGGCCGCGCCGCGGGCCGGGCTGGGCGCGCGCTGGAAGGGGGCCGACGCGTTGGAGCGCAGGTTCACATCACTCTTCTGCCCGCTCATCCAGGCCCGCACCGCCGCGAGCAGCTCGGGCGTCACCGCCTCGTCGCCGCCGGCGTCGTCCCCGCCGACCTCGGCGAGCTGGAAGCGGCCGAGCATCTCGCGGAGCTGCGCCGACTGCGCCGAGAGCTCCTCGCTCGCCGCCGCGCTCTCTTCGGCGCCGGCCGTGTTCTGCTGGGTGACCTGGTCCACCTGCCGCAGCCCGAGGCTGATCTGCTCGATGCCGAGGGCCTGTTCGTTGCTCGCGGTCGCGATGTCGTTCACGAGGCGGCTGGCCTTCTGCACGGACTGGACGATGTGGCTCAGCGCCTGGGCCGTCTCGTTGGCGATGCCCATGCCCTGGTTGACCTTCTTGATCGTGCCCTCGATCATCGCCGTGGTCTCGCGGGCGGCGTTGGCCGACCGGGCGGCGAGGTTGCGCACCTCTTCGGCGACGACGGCGAAGCCCTTGCCGTGCACGCCGGCCCGCGCGGCCTCCACCGCCGCGTTGAGCGCGAGCAGGTTGGTCTGGAAGGCGATCTCGTCGATGACCTTGATGATCTTGCCGATGTTCTGGCTGGCCTCGTCGATGGCGAGCATGGCGCCCAGCATCGACTTCATCTGCGTGTCGCCGCGGGTCGCCATGTCGCCGGCGGTGGTGGCCAGCGTGCTGGCCTGGTTGGCGTTCTCGGCGTTCTTGCGGGTCTGGTCCGTCATCTCGCTGATGGAGGCGGTGATCTCCTCGATGGCGGCGGCCTGCTTGGTGGCGCCGGCGGAGAGCGACTGGGCCGAGCTGGCGACCTGGGCGCTGCCGCTCGCGATCTGCGCGGCGGCGCCGGCGACCTGCCCGAGGGTCTCGTTCAAGGAGGTGAGCACCTTGTTCACCGCCTCCTTGAGCTGCCCGTGGTCCCCCGCGTAGTCGCCGCGGACGTAGGCCCGCAGGTCGCCCTCGGCGGCCAGCGCGAGCTTCTCGCGGATCTCGGCCAGCGGGGCGGTGGCGGCGTCGAGGATGGTGTTGATGTCGCGCATCGCCGGGTGGAAGGACTCGTCGAGGGCCCCGAGGTCGCCGCGGTCGGAGAGCCGGCCGTTCTCGATGGCCGTGCGCAGGCGCTGCACCTCCTCGGTGTAGTCCCGGCGCGGGTTGTAGTCGGCCCACTCGACCGCGTAGGCCACCACGTTGCCGTCGGCGTCCTTGATGGCCATCGCGTTCAGGCCGAACTCGAGGCGACCGACCTTGATGCTGGCCTTGTGCGGCAGCCGCGACGCGTCCCCGAGGAGCCGGCGCTGGTGGTGCGGGTTCTTGTGGAAGATGTCGATGTTCTGGCCGATCAGGTTGTTCAGGTCGAAGTTCGGGAAGACCTCGCGCATCCGCGTCGCGTACTTGGCGAGCATCGTGACGAGCTGGGGGTTCATCGCGGTGATGCGGAGGTCGTGGTCGGCGAGCATCACGGGCATCTGGCTGTAGGAGAGGAAGCTCTCCATGCGCCCGTCGGTGCGGGACTTCGCCGCCGCCGCCGGCAGCGAGACCACCTGAACGCCGGTGACCTCCCCCTGCTCGTCGAGGGCGGGGCGGGCGCGCAGCGGGATGGACACGCCGCCGGGCAGCTCCACGGTGCCCTCGGCGTCGCCGCCGGAGAGCACGGCCTCGTCGACCGCGGTGTTGATGCGCTTCGGGCTGAAGGCCTGCCACACCCGCTTGCCCATCACCTCGGCGGCGGACTTGCCGGTCAACGCCTCCATCTCGGCGTTCCATGCGGTGATGCGCGTCGTGGCGTCGGTGGTGAACGCCGCGACCGGCAGGTGCTCGATGCTGGCACGGGGCGCGGCGGGTTCAGGGCGGGCAGCCATTGGGGTCATCCTCAGGGTTGGCGTTCAGCAGCAGAGAGCAGGGGCGGGGCGCGGGTGGCGCCGGCGCGGCGGTGCGAGTCCGCCGCGCGAAGGGC
>JBJONS010000611.1:0-6901 GCA_046051725.1 Pseudomonadota bacterium
CGCTCCGCCTGCGGCGGGATCGCCGCCCGCCCGGGCTTGGTCGCTGCGCGACCGCGGCTGCGCCGCGCCCCGCGTCCGGGCGGGCGCGGGCCCAGGCGGCGCCGCGCCGCCCCGCGGTCGGGGCGCAGGCGAAGACAGCGCCGCGCCGCCGCGCGCTCGGGGCGCCGGCGAAGGTAATGCGCGTTACCTCTGCCGCGGAGGCGACCGATGATCAAGCAGGGATGGAGCTTCTACGGCAGGCGCGACGAGCTCGGTCAGCTCCGGCGCGTGCTGGACCGGGGCCGCTGGTTCTTTGTCAACGTCTCGGGGCGCCGCCGCATCGGTAAAACGGCGCTGGTGCAGCAGGCCCTGCAGCCGGCGCAGCGCGCGCGCGTCCTGTACCTGCAGACGCCCGACTCAGACCCAGCGGGGGTGGTGAGCGCGGCGCGTGACTTCTTCCAGACCTTCGGGATCACCGACAAGCTGCCGGTCGACCTGCGCTCGTTGGCCACCCGGATCGGCGCGCTCTGCGCCTCGGGCTGGATCGTCGCCATCGACGAATTCCAGTACTTCAACCGACGCTTGCTCTTCGAGTTCACCTCGCAGTTGCAGTCCGAGGTCGACCGCCTCTCGGCCCGCGCAGACGAGGTGCAAGGCGGCCTCATCGTCCTCGGCTCGCTCCACACCGAGATGGCCGCGCTCCTTGAAGACCGCCAAGCGCCGCTGTACAACCGCACCACCGACACCATCGAGCTGGGGCACCTCGACGTCGGCTCGCTGCTCGAGCTGCTCGACGCGCACGCCGCCGGCGGCGTTGAGCGCCTGCTGTTCCTCTGGAACCTCTTTGAGGGTGTGCCCAAGTTTTATCGGGACTGCTACGAGCAAGGTGTGCTCGCCGCCGAGCGCCATGACCTCCTCGGACAAATGTTCTTCAGCAGCAGCTCTCCGCTGCGCACCGAAGCCGACAACTGGTTCCTCAAAGAGCTGCGTGGCCGCTACGACCTCATCCTCAAGTACATCGCCTCTCACGCGGGCTGCACGAACGCAGACCTCCTCGCCCATGTCAACATGGTCGACGTCGAGCACGCCAAGCAGGTCGGGGGCTACCTCAAGATCCTCGATGAGCGCTACCGCATGATCGAGCGCCGCCAGCCGATCTTCGCCAAAACGAACGCGAAGAGCGGCCGGTTCTACATCCGCGACAACTTCCTGCGCTCCTGGTTGGCGGCGCTCGCCGTGCCCGCAGCCGCGACCAGCTTCCGACCGGCGCAGCAGCTGATTCGACAGGCCGACGAGCGCCTCGCCGAGGCCGAAGGGCACGGCCTCGAACGCCTCGTCGCCACCCTCTACGAGGAGCGCAGCCGGAAGGGGGTGGGCGACTTTTCGCTCACCCACGCCGTCCGTGGCTGGTGGGACCGCAGCGACACCGAGATCGACCTCGTCGCCGTCGACGAAGAGGGCCGTCGGCTGCGCCTCGGCTCGTGCAAGCGCTCTGCGCCCCGCCTGATCAGCGACCTTCGCCGCTTCGACGGGCACGTCGCACGCTTCGTGCAGGCCCTTCCCCGCTACGCAGGCTGGGCCGTTGAGAAGGTCGCGGTGGCCCCAACGCTGAGCCCGGCGCAGCGCGCGGCCTGCCTCGACCTCGGGTACATCCCGCAGGACCTGGGCGACCTGACCGCCGGGCTCCGGCCTTGATCCGGTAAGCCGGCGACAACCAACATCGGGCCACGCGGTCGCTCGGGCTGAAGCGGGCATCCCCGCCGCCCGGGAGGCCTGCCTCGGCTGCTGAAGCGCCCGCCCCCGCCGCCCGGGAGGGCCGCCCCGCCTGCTGAAGCAGGCATCCCCGCCGCCCGGGAGGGCCGCTTCGGCTGCTGAAGCAGGCAACCCCGCCGCCCGGAAGGGTCGCCTCGCCCGCTGAAGCAGGCATCCCCGCCGCCCGGTGGGCCCGCTTCGGCTGCTGAAGCAGGCATCCCCGCCGCATGGGAGGGCCGCCTCGGCTGCTGAAGCAGGCATCCCCGCCGCTGGCCATCACCGCGGTGGCGGGGTCGCCATCAGCCAGATCGCGTCGCCGACCGTCCCCACCACCACATCGGGCACACCGTCGCCCGTCTGATCGGGCACCGCCAGCACCTGGGCGCCCCACTGGTCGTTGTCCGGGTCGTCATCGGGGATCTCGAACAGAACGTCGGCCGCGGACCGAAGGTCAACAACCCCAACCAGCGGGGCATACATCAGGTGCGCGCGCCCGCTCGCACCATAGGTCGAGAACAAGTTCGACTCGCGGGGGTAGTTGCCCGAGCCGACGAGGATATCGTCCCGCCCATCACCATCAAAATCGGTGTGGGCCTCAACCTCGCCCCCCCCATAGTACAGCTGCACTTCGGCCTCGGTGTCTACATAGTCACCATCGAGCGGCCCGAAGTACACCGTGGTCAACTGCGAGGTCCTCAACCCGCTCAGGTTGTCGTACCACATGGGGTCGCCCACCACGAGGTCGAAGTAGCCGTCACCATTTAGATCGCCGACATCGAGAGTGTAGCCGACAGCGTGCTCCGAGTAGTCGGCCATCACCAAGCTCGTGCGGACCGTCGCCGCGCGGTCCTCAGCGGCGCGGTCCCCCGCGAAGGGGCCTGCGTACACCCCCACATAGTCAAGGTCAGCGCCGCCGATGGTGCGCCGCGCGTTCGGCGCAGACACCACCAAGTCGGCCACTCCGTCCCCCGTCAGGTCTGACCGGCCGCTTAGGCCCATCCCCAGCTCGATCGCCTCGGCGCTGCTGTCGACGATCCGCGCCGCGGGCGAGAGGTCGGCGCCGGTCGCACCGGCCACCACATCGGCGCCCGACCACACCCACGCCTCATCGCGGCAGGGGTCACCGACCACGAGGTCGTCGACACCATCGCCGGTCAGGTCACCGGCCCGCTCCATGTCATAGCCGATGCACCGCCCGGGGTCGTCACCAAGCAACAGCTGGGTACCCTCATCGAAGCGGTCAGGCAGCCCAGGGCCCCAGAACAGCCACACCTCGTCGGTCTCAGCCCCCCGACCCGGCTGGTCGTTGCCCACGATGAAGTCGGCGTACCCATCCCCATCGAGGTCACCCAGGCCCTCAAGGCTGCTGCCATAGTTGCGGTCGCGCAGGTGACCATCGACGCCAAACACACCCGGCGCATCCGGGCGTGGCAGCCACAGCTCGTTGCCATGTGAGCTGGGCCGCAGCGCAGCCAGCTCAAGCATGTAGAAGCCACCGATGCGGTAACAGTCATACACATCAGCGCCCCACTCGTCGACGCCAATAATGTCGCAGCGCGTGGCGCTGGGGATGCCGATGCCCATGTAGAAGCCGCCGTCGCCCATAAGGTCGCCGAGAGAAGCCGCCTCTGCGACGTAGCTGGTCGGCTTGATGATCTCGAGCAGGGCCTCGGACTGCACCGCGCACAGCTCATCCCTCCAGCCCAGAGCACGCCGGTCGCAGTCGTTGACCACGCCGTCGCCACAGACCTCGGTCGCTCCCGGCGCGACCCTCGGGTCAAAGGGCGCGCAGTCGAGCGGGTTGGTGGTGCCGTCGCCGTCTTCGTCCTCTTCGATGTGCCACTCTGGGCGCCACCCGCCGGTGTCGGTCGCGCCGTCGGCCCCGTCCACGCCGTCGCCCGCGCCGTCGCCGTCAGCGCCGTCGTCGGCACCACCCTCGTCGGTGCCGTCGGCGGCCCCGTCGTCCGCAGCCGCCGTGTCCGCCTGCGGTGAGCCGGGCTTGGGGGCGGCGCCGCAGGCCGCGAGCACGAGGGGCAGCAGGGCAGCTGAGAGCGGGGCCGTCCTCACGGGTCCCCCGCCAAGCCATCGCCGAGGCCCGCGAGGTAGTCGATCAGCGCCAAGAAGTACCCCTCGACCCGGGCGTCGACCACCGCCGCTTGGCCGACCGTATATGTCGACCCGCACCCGGAAGGCGCCTCAAGGCGCATCTCGACGTACTGTGGAAGGTCGCCGTTATCACCGACGTCAACCCGCCCGGTCGACCCTGTAGCGGGGTCATCGTCATCCTTGATCTCCCACCCAAAGCGAAGCCGTCCGCCCGCCGACGCAGGAAGGTTGACGGTGTAGCTCCCGCTCTGCGGCGACTGGAGGGCGCCGCAGCTCAACCCTTGGCTGTCTTCAAGGAGCTGGTAGAACGGGCGGTCCTCAACAGGGTCAAGTAGCCAAGCATCCTGGTTCTCAAAGGCGACATCCCATCCCTCACCAGAAGCGTCCCTAACCTCGCCAACCGGCCCATAGGTCCACTTTGCGGGGCAGCTCGGCATCTGCCAAGTCACGGTCCAATCCCCAAGGCACGTCGGATCGGACACATCGGCCACCGCCACCTCCCACACGATGCCCTCGCCGAGGATGTTCCGCGTCAGCGTGGGCAGATGCGCCAAATAGGGGAAGTCAACCGTGTTGGGTTCGCGCACACCAAAGCGCCCTCGGGTCTCTGGTGCGGGCCCGCTGAAGTTGAACATGTCCTCGAGCTCGAGGGTGAACCAGAGAACAAGGCTCCCGTCGCCTCGCTCCACGCCTGTCCGCAGGCGGCTCATCGCGTCACCGACGTTGAAGCTGTCGACCTCAGCGCTGCTCTTGCCCCACGCCCGTTCGTCAACAAGGCAGCGGTTGCGGGCACCACCCGGCCCCTTTGCCCGCGCGAAGCGATCACAAGAATACGCGACGAACTCGCTCCACGCCAGCTGCAGGTCGGGCACCCCCGGCGCGCCCGCCTCTGGCCACGGCACCGTGATGTCCTGCGCGATGGTGAGCCCATCCAGCAGGTGGTCGACCCGGTACGCCGCGTTGGTCGTGCAGAGCATCGCCGCCGAGCACGGCCCCTCGGCGCCCGCCGCGTCACGGACCAAGAAGCTCGCGTCCTCGACCTTGAGCGGCTGGGCGGCGATGACGTTGCCAAACACGTCCTCGTAGATGATCTGCGCGCCAAAGAAGCTCGCCGCCATGTCGGCCGCGACCACCGGCAGTGCCCCCCATGGCGGGGCGATCAATTTCAGGCCCAGGTCAATGGTGTTCGGGCCGCCGTCCAGCCACGCGTGCGGGTCGGTGCTGCCGGCGAGCCCGGAGTTGTCGGCGAGCACGACATCCATCATGTAGATGTTCTCGCGTTCAACATACCGAACAGGCGCGCTGCTGGGTTCGGTGACCAGTTGGCTCGCCGGCAGCTCGGCGCCGTTGAGCGACGCCCAGAGCTCGATCGACGGCTCTACAAATACGTACGGCGTGACCAAGGCGCGCAGCTTCACCCGGTGAAATGGGTGATCTGCGACCGTGACGATGGGCGTCACGGACCAACGCGCTAGGGTCGTCGCGCCCACGCTCACGTCATCCCGCGCCACGCCGCCGGCATAGCCCACGAGCACGCTGGGCACGATGTGCAGCGGCACCGCCGCCGCGTTGACCCGCGTCCACAGCTCGACTGGGGCCTCGGCCGGGTGTACAGGCTTGCCACCAACAACCGCAAAGGGAAGGTCGTCCTCGGCGATCGGCATGACCGAGGGCCCTGGCGCCGCGTCCAACGCCGCGACCGCTGCGTCGAAGGACGAGTCGCACGCATACCGAGCCGTGGAGGTGCCGTAGTCGAGGCCAAAGTCGAACTGGATCGTCGGCGCCTCGGTCGCGAGCCGATGAAGCAGCTCAACCTCGGGTGCGCCAAAGGTGTTGGTTTGGCCCGTCCACACGACGAGCGGCGATCGAAGCGACAGCGTAAGCTCGTCGACGATCACCAGCTTGTGGGTATCTGGGTGGTCTGCGGCCTCGGCTCGGGCTCGGGCCACGGCGCCTCGATAGGCGCAGAAGGCCCGACCATCTGCCGGATCGGACGGGTCTTCCAAGCCCCCCGCAGTCAGCGTACCGTTGACTAGGCCACCGTAGCTCTTGTGCTGCAGCACCGTCTGGTCCTCATGGAAATTTCCCATGATCAGCCCGGTGTAGTGGGGCAGCGGGGCCGCGAGCGCCAAGGAGTTCAAGACGGTGATGGCGTCATCAAGCGCGGCGATCGACACCCAGTCGCAGGGAAACCGCGTGTCGAACTTGCCGATCGGCCCGTTCGCGCGCGCGTCGTGCAAGTAGAGCGAGATGCCATTGACGTCCATCAGCTCCAAGGTGCGGAGCGGATCATTGAGCTGCCAAGGCAGCGGCCCGGCCATCGTCCATCCCGCGGCATTGTATTGCGTCGGCAGCGGCCATTGGCCCACCACGCAGCCACCAGCCGAGCCGGCGTTCAACGGCTCGCTCACCTTGAGGTCAGCGTCCCAAACCGCGAGCAGCGGCCGGTCGTCATGCCACGCGAAGGGCGGAAGGTACAGCCCCACATCCGGCAGCGGCGGGCCCGGCGGCAGCGGCGGCAACGGCGGCAACGGCGGCGTGGGCGGCGCCGGCGGCACCGGTGGTTGGGGGCCGCCTTCAGAGGTCAGCGCAGGCAGGGGCTCCCCCGCCGGCGGATCACCCAGCTCTGCCCAGGCCCACGGCCCGATGGCCAGCGCGGTCATCGCCAGCAGCCCGGCAGCGCGCCGCCGTCGCGCCCCACCCTGTGCAGGCTCACGCGGCGATTGTGATGGGGGGGGGGGCGCACTTTCGTCAGCAGGCGGTTCATCGGGCAACTCCAGCGGCAGGGGCGCCGGGGTCGGCACCGCCCCCGGTGGCTCGACGCTACCAGCAGCGGGCGGCCCAGAGCAAGGGGCGTCCACTCGGTTCCTCCACTTTGCAATTCGCTGCGAGGCGCGACCGCGATCCGCGACCCGCGACCGCGATCCGCCCCCGCGCGCCGCGCCCACACCGGCGCCCCGCCCACACCCCACCGCCAAAAGCTCGCTCCCTCCGCCCTACCCGCAGACCGCCGCCCAGACCCCCGCCGCCCGTGCTCCGCTCTCGCCCGGAGGTCTCCGATGCC
>JBJONS010000612.1:0-2964 GCA_046051725.1 Pseudomonadota bacterium
GGGGGCGGGCCCCGCCCCGGCACCCCCCGGGGCATGGGGCCTGCGCGGCCCCTTGCATCCCGCGCCATGGGGGGCCCGCGCGCCGCCGTTGCGCGGCGATGCGCCGCGCAGCGGCGCGCAACGGCCCCCCGTTGGACACCCCCCGGTTCGGCGCGTTTTGGGGCTGGGGTTGGCGATGAACGAGTTGCCGCGAAGGTCCGGGCCTTTGCGGGTTGGCGTCGCGGTGGGCTCGGCGGTCCGGTGCGTCCGGCGGTGATGTGGCGGTCGCCGCGAAGGTCCGGGCCTTTGCGGTGAACACCTTGGGGCGTCGCGGTGGGGTCTTCGCGCGGGCGGCTCAGAGGCTGCCGGCGCGCTCGGCGACCAGCTCGACGTCGATGAAGCCGGCCTCGCGGGCGGTCAGCAGCGCGCGCTCGAGCGAGGACCAGGGCACCGCCGCGTCGGCCCGCAGCACCAGGGGGCCCTTGCTGCGCTGCAGCAGGGGCGCGTAGAGCAGCTCGAGGCGGCCGGCGCCCCGGTGCAGGGCGCTGGCCGGGCCCAGCCGGAAGCCGTCGAGCCACAGGCCGTCGGGGCCGATGTCGACGGTGACCACGCCAGAGCGGGTCGCGGCCTCGGCCCGGGTGCGGGGCAGGGCCAGCGCCGCCTCGGGCAGCAGCACCGGCGGGTCCTGGCTGTGGCCGCGCAGCAAGGCGATGAGCAGCAGCGTCAGCAGGTCGACCAGGGGGGCCAGGGCCGCCGCGCCGAGGGCCGCGCCGCCCGCGACGGCCGCGCCCCGCATCAGGCGCCGCCGCGTCATGGCGCCGCCCCGCGCAGCACCCGGTCGGGGAACAGCGGGCGGCCATCGGCGCTGCCCACCGCGTCGAGCAGCTGCACCAGCGCGTCGGTCCGGGTGTCGGGCAGCGGCTGGACCTCGGCCTGGGTGCGCGCCGGATCCAGCGCCTTGAGCCGCAGCAGGGCCGCCTGCAGGGCCGGCAGGTCGGGCAGCGCCTCGCGGTGCAGGGTCGAGGGCGCGCTGCCCGCGCGCAGGTCGGTCGCCCGCACCTCGGCCTCGAGCAGAAAGCCGTCGGGGCGCTGCTTGATCACCAGCGCCTGCACCGGTCCCGGGTGGGGCAGCGGGGCCAGCGCGCCGTCCGCCGGCACCGACAGCGGCAGGCCGCTGAGGCCGACGCGCTCGCCGCTGGCCAGCAGCAGGGGCAGGACGATGAGCAGCAGCGAGATCACGGCGAGCAGCGCCGGACGGGCGTCGGCCCGGGCCGCCGGGGCCGAGAACAGCCGGCTCATGCCGCCCGGCCCCGGCTCACCGGCGCCCCCGGCGCGCGGCCATGCGCAGCGCCGCCGCGGCCTCGGCGGTCGCCAGCACCTTGCCGCAGGCCGCCTCGAGCAGCGCGTGGGCGCCCAGCGCGGGGATACCGACCAGCAGGCCAAAGGCGGTGGTGTTCATCGCCGCGGCGATGCCGTCGCTGAGCAGGGCGGCCCGCTCGGTGCTCGCGGTGTCGGCCAGGCCCGAGAACGCGAGGATCAGCCCGTAGACGGTGCCCAGCAGGCCGAGCATGGTCGAGAGGTTGCCGGCCGCCGCGAGGTAGCCGACCCGGGCCCGCACGCCTTGCTCGACCAGGGTCGCCTCGGCCGAGATGGCGTCCCAGACGGCCTCGTCGCCGTCGCTCTCGGCCCCCGCGCCGAGCAGCCGGCCCGCCGGGTGGGCCGCGGCCCGGGCCCGGGCGGCGTCGAGCGCGCCCGACCGCAGCTCGGCGAGCAGGGCGGCCTCGTCGACGCGCCAGCGCCAGAGCATCCAGGCGCGCTCGACGACCACGGCCACGCACAGCGCGCCGAGCGCGGCGATGGCCACCATAAAGCCCCATCCGGGGCGGGTGAACGCGGTGAGGAGCGAGCTGAGCAGGGGGGCCTCCGCCGCGGGGCTCTAAGCTGGCGCGCGCCGCCGCGCGCCGCTGGCCCCCGCCGGGCTCGCGCACGTCCGGCGCGTCGCCCTCCCCCATCGCGTGCCCCGAGGTCCCTGTTGATCCGCCGATCCGCCGCTGTGCCTGTGCTCGCCGCCGCGCTGCTGCTCTTGCCGGCCTGTGGGCACCGCGACTGTGCCGCGCTGGACGCTGGTCCGGCGCGGGATGCCTGCTATGCCGAAGAGGCGGTGCGGCTGTTCACTGAGGACGCGGCGGCCGCCACCGCCGCGGTCGAGCGGGACGTGGGCGACCCGGCGGCCCGGGACTTGATCTGGTTCGAGGTCACGCGGGCGGTGGAGCCGGGCTCGGTGCGCTACTGCCAGAAGATCAGCGCGCCGGTGTTGGAGGAGCGCTGCCGGGTTTTTGTCAGCCGACCGCATTTGCATCCTGGGCGGGAGGGCTCGGCCCCCGCGGGGGGTGGTGTGCCGGCGGGTGCGCCGGGGGGGTGATCGCTGCGCCGGAGGCGGGGCGCTTTTTCGGCGCGTCGGAGGCGCGGCGCCTTTTCGGCGCGCCGGAGGCGCGGCGCTTTCTCGGCGCGCCGGAGGCGCGGCGCCTTTTCGGCGCGCCGGAGGCGCGGCGCCTTTTCGGCGCGCCGGAGGCGCGGCGCCTTTTCGGCGCTGGCGCGACGTCGCGGGTCTTTTGCCGTGGCCGGCGCTCTTTTCGGTTGGGTTACCCGTTTGCGGCGGGCGCCGGGGTTGCGCTTGGCGGGTCGGGGACGGTTTCGATTGGATGGGGCTGGCTTTTCGTCCGATTCTATCGGTTTCGCGCACGCCGGGGGCGGCCCCCGCCCCCGGACCCCCGGGGGCAAGGGGCCTGCGCGGCCCCTTGCATCCCGCGCCAAGGCGGGCCCGCGCGCAGGCTTCGCGCGGCGAGGCGCCGCGCGCCTGCGCGCAATGGCCCCCCTTTGGAAACCCCCCGGATCGGCGCGTTTTGGGGCGGTTTTGGGAGATGAAGAGGTCGCCGCGAAGGCCTCGGCTTGTGTGGGGCGGCAGAGGCGCGGAGGCGCGGAGGC
>JBJONS010000613.1:0-3646 GCA_046051725.1 Pseudomonadota bacterium
CCGGGCGAGGAGTGAGGCGCAGCGGGCCGGGGCTCAGGGGTCGGCGAGCTCGATGTCATTGATGCGCCACGAGTTCACCCCGTGGTTGTCGAGGTGCAGCGTCGCGAGGGTGCCCGCGGGCTGCGCGGCGGGGGCCCAGGCCTCGAGCTCGACGATCCGGCGCTCGCCCGGCACGTCGAATTGCTGCTCCCAGACGATGTCGTCGCCGAACGCGAAGGCGAAGGTGGCCATGTAGGGGACCGGGGCCCAGAGGTCCTCGGTCCACAGCACGAAGCGCAGGCGGTCGCCCTCGGCGACGCCGGCGAGCAGCGGCTGGGAGAACACGCCCCAGACGCACAGATCTGACTGGATCTCGAAAAAGTCAGCCTCGGTGCGCCAGCCTTCTTCGGTGCAGCCCTCGGCCTCAGCCGGCGGCGTCCAGGGGCCGGCGTCGGGCGCGTCGGGCCGCCAGCGCACGCCCTCGGCGAGCAGGGCCGCGCGCGCGCCGCCCGCGCTGTCTTTGCCGGCGCCGGAGTCGGCGGGGCCGCCGCAGGCGCCCAGCGCGCAGAAGACCACCGCGGGCCAGAGCCCGGCGGGCGCGACCCGGCCGGGGCGGCGCATCAGCCCTCCGCGCGGGCCCGGGCGCGCTCCACCTGGGCGGCGGCGCGCTTGTGGGCCTCGGCGTCGGCCTCGGCCAGCCGGCGGAGCACCTCGTCGCTGCGGTCGGCCTTGCCCTGGTGGGCGTAGGCCACGGCGAGCAGGGCCATCGACTCGACCACATGCGCGCTGTCGGGGTAGGCCGCGAGCACGCCGCGGGCCCGACCTTCGACCGCGCGCCACGCCTTGCGCTTCGCGTAAAAGCGGGCGATCAAGAGCTCTTTCTTGGCCAGGCGCTCGGTGCACTCGGCCAGCTTCTCGGTGACCTCGGCCTTGTGGGCGCTGTCGGGGAACCGGCGATCAAAGCCGGTCCAGGCGGTGATGGCCTCTTGGGTCCACGACTGGTCGCGGGCGGCGATCTTGGCGGCCTTCTTCAGCGAGGTCAGGCCGATGCGCCACACGACGTAGTCGAGCTCGGGGTGGCGCGGGTGCATCCGCAAGAAGTCTTCATAGGACAGCCGCGCCTGGTCCCACTCGGCCTGGTCAAAGTAGACGTCGGCGATCGCCAGCTCGGCTTTGACCGCGAAGGGGTCGTCTCGGTAATTGTTGCGGATGCGGTTGAACTCTTCGAGCGCGCGCACGTGGTAGCCGCGCTTGCTGTACCGCCGGCCGAGCTCAAACTGCTCTTGCACGCTGAGCTGGCGGCGGGCCTCGGCCTCGGTCGGGCCGAGCGTCAGGAGCGCCGTGGTCGCCGCGAGGAGCAGCGCCGCGCAGCGGGAGAGGAGGGTGCGGCGCAGGCCGGACGGGGAGGGGAGGGTCACCAGCGCTCCATTGGACGGCGGAGGGTAGCCCGGGCCCCCCGCGGTGGCGAGCGCGCTGGGCCTTGCCTTCTCCGCCGGCGTGCCTAGCGAGCCGCTCGCCGCGGAGCCCCTCCCGCCGCGGCGTGGGGGCACAGGTGCCAGGCCGACCGCGACCGCTCGACGCCGCCGCCGCGCTGCTCCTGATGGGGGTCGTGCTCGGCGTGGGCCTGTCGCTCGGGGTGGGCGCGGTGGCCGAGCGCGGCGGTGACCCGGCGCCTGCCGCGCCGGTTCCTGCGGCACCGGTGCCCGCCACGGTCGCGCTGGACCTGGGCGCGGGCGCCCCTGTGGCCGACGCCGCCCGCCGCACGCCGGTGGTCGCCGCGGTCGAGCGGGTGGCCCCGGCGGTCGTCAGCATCCGGGCCGAGCGCCTGCAGCGCGACCCGTTCTGGGGCGGCCAGTCGCTGGGCGCATCCGACGGCAGCGGCGTCGTGATTGACGAGCAGGGCGTGGTCCTGACCAACGCGCACGTGGTCGAGCAGGCCCAGAAGCTGACCGCGACCTTCGCAGATGGGCGCCGCTTCGAGGCCGAGCTGCTTGGCGTGGCCCCTGAGCTCGACCTCGCGGTGCTGCGCCTGCGGGGCGCGACCGGCCTGCGGGCGGCGCCGATCGGCAGCAGCGCGGGCTTGCTGCTCGGTGAGCCGGTCATCGCCATTGGCAACCCTTTTGGGCTCGGGCACACCGTCACCACCGGGGTGGTCTCGGCGACCAGCCGCGCGCTCGAGACCGAGGCCCGCGTCTACCAGGACTTCATCCAGACCGACGCGAGCATCAACCCGGGCAATTCGGGCGGTCCGCTGCTCGACGTGACCGGCGCGCTCATCGGCATCAACACCGCGGTGCGCGCCGACGCGCAGGGCATCGGCTTCGCCATCCCGGTCGACCGGGCGGTGAAGGTCGCCCGGGATCTGGTGCAGTTCGGCGAGGTCCAGGTGCCCTGGCTCGGCGTCGACCTCGTCGACATCGTCCTGCGCTCGCCCGCGGGGCGCCAGGGCGCGGCCCAGGTCGTGCGCGTGCACCCCGCGGGGCCGGCCGCCGCCGCGGGCCTGCAGCCGGGCGACCTGCTGCGGGCGGTCGACGGCCGACCCGTGCAGGGCCGGGCCGACCTCAACGCGTGGCTGGCCGGTCAGACCGGCGCGGGCGCGGTGCGGGCCGAGCTGCTGCGGGCGGGCGCGCGGGTCGACGCCACGCTCCAGCCCGGCCCCGTGCCCGCCGCGGTGTTCGCCGCCAGCCTCCACGACGTGCTCGGCGTGGTCCCGGTCGAGCGTGACGGCCTGGTCGTGGTCGCCCGGGTCCTGCCCGGCGGGGCCTTCGCCGCGCGCGGCCTGCGGGTCGGCGACGCCATCCTCGCGGTCAACGGTCAGCCGGTGCGCGGGCTCGCCGGCCTCGAGCAGCTGGTGCTACGGGCCAAAAGTGGGCACCGGCCCGACGCGCTGCTGACCATCCGCCGGGGCGAGGCCGTGGCCCGCCTCACCTTCCCCCTCTGAGCTGCCCCCCTTGAGCCTGGGGGCGCGGCCCCCGACGAGGTCCCGATGAGCGCGTGTGTGGACTCCTGCAACTTCTCGCAGTTCTTGGTGAGCCTCGGCAGCTCGGCGATGGTCAGCCTCGGGCTCGTGCCGCACCCCGACGGCGCGCCGGTGCAGCCGGATCTGGCCTTGGCCCGGCACAGCCACCAGGTGCTGCAGATGCTGCGCGTCAAGACCAAGGGCAACTTGGACCCCGATGAGCAGCGCCTGCTCGACGCGCTGGTCGAAGAGATCGGCGGAAAACTCGCCGCGCAGCCCGCCTGAGGCGCGGTCTGGTCGGCGCCTCGGGCGCGCTGCGCGTCGCGTCTGCCCGCGGACGGCGGAGCAGCGGCTCGTGTTGACACCGCGCGACGGTGCGCAGTAGTGTGCGCCGGACGCGGCGCGACCTGCGCCGAGACTGAGGCCGGCCGGGCCACCCCCGGTCAAGCTGGCATAGGCCAGAGAGATGGAGGACACATGTCGCGCTTTGCTATGATCTTGGCGGCTTTTGCGCTGGTTGGCTGCGGTGGCGGTGACAAGGAAGACAGCGGCGGCACCAGCGGTGATGGCGGCGCTGGCGACGGCGGCGACGGCGGCGGCTGCGACGTCACCTTCGCGCTCAGCAACCCGGCTGCGGACAGCACCACCCACTTCTACCTCGACCCGGTCGAGGTCACCCTCTCGGCGGCCGACGCCACGGCGAGCCTC
>JBJONS010000614.1:0-23352 GCA_046051725.1 Pseudomonadota bacterium
CGGGGGCCAGGGTCGGCCGGCTCAGCGGCGCGCTCAGGTCGAGGGGCTGGGCGGGCGCCTGCGCGCCGGCCACCGCCCGCGCCGCCGGCGAGCCCTCGCCCCACAGCGCGACCGCCAGCGCGCGGCCGTCGGCGGGCCGGGCGGCGGGGTCGGGCTGCAGGCAGCGCTCGATCACCGCGGCGACGTTCTCGCTCAGCTCGGGGGCCAGCCCCCGGATCGGCGCGAAGTCACCGCGCTGGGCGGCCTCGAGGGTCTGCGACCAGCGCGGCGCGGGCAGGAAGGGCGGGCGCCCGGCGACCATGCAGTAGAGCAGGGCGCCGAGCGAGTAGACGTCGGCGCGGGCGTCGACCGCGGTCGGGTCGGTGACCTGCTCGGGCGCCATGTAGCCAGGGGTGCCGATCAGATCGCCCTGCAGCGTGTCGCCCGGCTCGCCGTCCCAGACCCGGGCGATGCCGAAGTCGGCGATCTTGGCGATGGTGCCCATCGGGGTCGCCGAGATGAGCACGTTGGCGGGCTTGAGGTCGCGGTGCAGCACGCCCAGGTCGTGGGCGGCGATGACGCCCGAGAGCAGCTGGCCGAACAGCGCCAGCGCGTCGGCCTCAGACAGCGCGCCGCCGCGCTGCAGCAGCTCGGCGAGGGTCACGCCCTCGACGTACTCCATCACCAGGGCGGTGTAGCCCTCGTGCTCAATGACGTCGTGGACGGCGACCACGTGCGGGTGCGACAGGTTCGCCTGGATGCGCCCCTCGCGCAGCAAGCGGCGGCCGATGGCCGAGCCGCGCAAGGTCAGCACCTTGAGGGCCATCCGCGCGCCGAGCGTGCGGTGGCGCACGAGGAAGACCTTGGCGAGGCCGCCCTCGCCGAGCAGCGCTTCTACCTGGAAGCGGTCGATGTGATCGCCGGGTTGGAGCACTGTTCCCTCGCTGTGGATCGGGGGGCTGCCGCGGCGGGCCTATCCGCCCGCGGCGATCCGCGGCCGGCGCTCGGGGTAGAAGGCCAGCCCCAGGCTCACCGCGCGGATGCGCGGGTTGTTGCGGGCGGCCACCGTCTGGCTGCCGCCGATGACCAGCGTGGTGCGGTCGGCGGCCCGCAGCAGCAGCTTGCCGCCGACCCGCACGTTGCGGCCGTTGAGCGCGCCGAAGCGGTCGATGTCGGTCAGGTCGCCCTCGCCGAAGTCGACGCCCTCGGGGCGCTCCCACCAGCTCAGCGTGGGGCCGACGCTCCACCAGGGGCGCGCGCCAAAGAAGGCCTCGGCCTCGACGACCAGCTCGTCGCCGGGCAGGCGGTCGGCCTCGAGCGCGCGGTTGGTGCCCCGCCGCCGATAGGTGGCGTCGGCGTGGGCGCTCCAGCTGCCCTCGGCGAGGCCGCCCGAGCGCCCGACGGCGAGGGTGGCGCCGAGATCGGTGGTGCCCTCGCCGAGGTTCGTGATGCGCGCGCGGGTCGGTCCGGTGTGCTGGCCGAGGCGCAGCTCGGGGCCGACCGACAGCGAGAGCGGGCTGCCGCGCAGCTCATCGAGCAGCTGCCACTTGCCCCGGGCGACGACGAGCCCGAAGCCCGAGGTCGTCGCGCAGGTGCGCGGGCCGAGCGAGGCGCAGACCGCGCCGCCCGGGCGGTTCGCGTCGACCCGCACCCAGGGCACGCTCAGCTCGACCTCCATCCGCTTGCGCAGGCCCCAGGTGACGACGCCCGTCGCGAAGGTCGACTCGATGCCGTCATCGACCTGCACGACGCTGTCATCGTCGAGGCCGTCCTTGAGCGCGAGCTCGTCGATGAGCTGCGTCTCGACGCCGGCGTAGACGCTGACGTCTTTGGCGCCGATCACCCAGGGGCCGCTGCCCGCGTGCGCGGCGGGGGCGATCAGGAGCGCGCCGAGGGCGGCGCTGCGGAGGGCGGTGGGCATCGGGGCTCCTCGGGAGGCGGGGGCCGCGCCCCACGCACCGCTGCTGCGGGCGGGGGGCGCCGGTGGATCGACGGGGGACAAACGATGACAGGAATTGGCGCTGCCGGGGCCTATCTGCGGCGGCCGCGCAGGAAACCAGCGGGCATCCGTGGTGTCCCCAGGGGCGAGATCTGAAGCAGAGTCTACGCCCGTTGGGTCGGGCCCCCGCGCCCGGTCCTCCGCGCGATATCGCTTGGATCTCTCATGGCGACCGGTCCCCTGTCCGTTCCCAGCCCCGGCCCCGCTCGGGCCGACGACGCACCAGGCGTCAGCGTGGAGCATCACATGAGCCGGATCCTCTTCGTCGACGACGAGCCGATGATCCTCAACAGCATGCGCATGCGGTTGAGCCGGCGCCGGCCCGAGTGGGACTGCGTCTACGTCGAGAGCGCCATCGACGCGCTGCAAGCGCTGCAAGATGGCCCGGTGGACGTGGTGGTCACCGACATGCGCATGCCGGGCATGGACGGCGCGACGCTGTTGAGCATCGTGCGCGAGCGCTACCCCCACACCTTCCGGATCGTGCTGTCGGGCCAGATGAACCGCGACGCCCAGCTGCGGGCGCTGCCGGTCACCCACCGCTTCTTGGTCAAGCCCTGCCCCCCGGCCGAGCTCGAGGCGCACATCGACGCGGCGCTCGACATGCACCGCCGCCTCGACAGCCCGCAGCTCGCCGATCTCATCGGCGGCATCCGGCAGCTCCCGACCTCGCCGGTGATCTACACCGAGCTGAGCCGCATGATCGCCGACCCCAACGTCGGCGTGGCCCAGATCTCCCGGCTGGTCGAGCGGGATCCGGCGGTGGCCGCCCGCCTCCTCCACGTCGCCAACTCCGCCTTTTTCGGCGTGCGGCGGCAGATCCGCACGACGCTTGAGGCGATCAATTGGCTCGGGGTCGATCTGGTCCGCAAGCTCGTGCTCTCGTGTGAGCTCGGCAACCTCGCCGGCCAGAGCCCGGCCCTGCGGCGCAAGGTCGATGATCTGCACGCGCACGCCATCCTCACCGCGCGCATCGCCTCGCGCCTGGTCAAGCCCGAGGACGCCGGCACCGCCGCCACCGCCGCGCTGCTGCACAACCTCGGGCGCCTCGTCTTCGCCTTGGGCCCGCCCGAGCGCCAAGCCGAGGTGGACCGCCTCGTGGCGCTGGGCCTGCGCGAGCTGCCCGCCCAAGAGCAGGTCTACAGCTGCACCTACGCGACCGCCGGCGCCTTCCTGCTCAACTACTGGGGGCTCCCTCTCGACATCGTGCAGGCGGTCGCCATGCACGCCGAGCCGAGCTCCGCCCAGAGCCGCAACGGCCTCGACATCGCCGGCGCGGTCTACGTGGCCAGCGGGCTGGCGGTGGCCGCGGTGCGCTACGACCCGCACCCGCCGCCGGTCACCCACACCGGCCTCGACGAGCGCTTCTTGAGCGAGGCCGGCTTCACCCCGCGCGTGCCGGAGTGGTGCATGCTCGCCCGCAGCCAGCGCCTCGCGATGCTCGAGCCGGCCTGAGGCGCGGGCCCCGCCGGTGCGGCCCCGCGGGTGCGATAGTCCGCGGCGTCCACCGACGGGGGCGCGCGGCGCCCCGGGGAGCCGCCCGTGAGCGCTGACCTGCACGCCCTGATCGCTGACCCCTCCGACAACATCGCCCAGATCGGCGCTTGGCTCGACGGCCTCCCGCACGCCGACCGCCTCGAGGCCAGCCGCAGCCTCGACCGCGCGCAGCAGCGCCGCCTCTACGAGAAGGCGGCCAAGGCCGCGCCCCTGACCATGGACGACTTCGTCCCCGCCGCGGTGGGGGATCGGGTCGAGGTCATCCACCACGGCCGCAACACCCTGCCGCTGCCCGGCGGCTGGAAGCTGTTCGAGAAGCGCTTCTGCCGGCCGGCCGGCGGCGGCGACCGCCTCTTTGGCTACAACGAGTCGCCGACCCGCGGGCTGATCGGGCCCGGCTTCTTCGTGATGGTGCCGACCAAGGGCAACCCCGCCTGGGAGGCCCGCGGCAGCCTGGTGGTCGACTACTTCCAGGTGCCTGACGCCGCGGTGGTCGACGGCTGGCCCAAGGTCGTGCCGAACACCAGCGGCCTGCAGTTCTTCGTCTACAACAAGACCCGCGACTTCATGCGCAAGGTCTCGACCCACCTCACCATCGGCGCGGCCTACAAGGTCGAAGATCCGCTCGGGCACTTCTTCGTGCTCCTCCGCGCTCCGGTGGCCGGCGAGGGCTGATCCCCCGGGGGTGCGCGCAGTCGGCCACGGTCGGCTCAACCTCCCCCGCGTGGGCGCGAAGCAGGGGCGCCGCCGTGGCGCCCGGGCCCCTCCCCAGCGCGAAGGCCCCGGCGGCGGGGTCCCCATGCGCGTCCGCCGCCCGCTCTCTGCGCCCTCTGGTCCGCTCGTCGCCGCCCTCGCGCCGCTCCTGGTCGGCCTCGGCTGCGCGCCCGACCAGCAGCTCGCCGCCCTGCGCGGGGCGGGCGCCGCGCGCGCCGATCTCCGCCTGTCGCCGGCCTTGCTCCAGCTCGATCCGGTGGCGGCGGGGGACTCGGCCCTCGGCGAGCTGCTCCTCGAGAACAGCGGAGAGCTCGTCGTCTCCATCGACGATCTGCGGATCGAGGGCGCCGGGTTCCGCGCGCCTGGCCCGCTGCCGGCAGCGCTCGGCCCCGGCGAGGCGCTCGCGCTGCAGGTGGTGGCCACGCCCCCGGGCGGTCCGCAGCGCGGCCAGCTCGAGGTGTGGGCGGCGGGGGCCGCGGCGCCGCTGCGCGCCGAGCTGCGGGCGACCGGGCTGGTGCCCGGACTCGAGCTCTGGCCCGATCCCATCGACCTCGGCCTGGCCCCGGCCGGGTGCGCGGCCGAGGGCGAGCTGTGGGTCGAGAACAGCGGTGAGCTGCCGCTGCTCATCGAGGTGGAGGGGGTCGTCGGCGCGGGCTTCTCGGTCGAGGCCCCCGGCGCGGGCGGGCCCCTCTCGCTCGAGCCCGGCGAGGCGCAGGCGCTGGCGGTGCGCTTCGGCCCCGGCGCCGCGGGCCCGGCCGAGGGGGCCCTGCACCTGCGCGCGAGCCCGGGGGGCGCCCACGCGCTGCCGATCTTCGCCACCGCGGCGCCCCGGGTCGCCCTGCGCGAGGCCTGGGTGCAGGACGGTCCTTGGCCGGAGGTCGATCTGCTGCTCGTCGCGGATCGCTCCGGCTCGATGGAGGACGACCTGCGCGCGCTGGGCGCCAGCGCCGCCGCCTTGCTCGACGAGCTGGGCGCCCGCTCGCCCGGCGCCCAGGTCAGCGTGCTGACCCGCGATGACGGCTGCCTCAGCGCCGGCCCGGCCTCGCCCGCCGATCCCGAGGCCCGCGCCGCGCTGGCGGCCGGCCTGCTGGGGCCTTGGGGGGCCTACACCGAGGCGGGGTTCACGCTGGCGGCGCGGGCGGTCGCCGCGGCGCGCCCGGGCGGCTGCGCGGAGGGACTGTGGCGCGAGGATGCCCGCCACGTCGTCGTGTTCATCGCCGACGAGGAGGAGCAGTCGCCGGGCGGCTGGGCCGCGGGCTGGGCGGCGCTGCGCGCGGCGGCGCCGGAGCTCGAGGTCTTCGCCGTCGTCGGGCCCGCTGGCGGCTGCCCCAGCGCGGCCCCGGGCGAGGGCTACCTGCAGGCGGCGGCGGACAGCGGCGGACCGGCCTGGTCGATCTGCGGCGCGGAGTGGGAGCGGCTCGCCGCCGAGCTCGGCGCGGCGGCCGGCGGCCTGGGCGCGGACCGCAGGGCGCTGGCCGCCCCGGCGCGGCCGGGCAGCGTCGAGGTGTGGGTCGACGGCGCGCCGTGGCACGGCTGGTGGTTCTCGGCGGAGGAGAACGCGGTGCTGTTCGGTGAGGGGGCCTGGCCCCCTCCCGGGGCCGAGGTCGAGGTGCGCTACGAGCGGGCCGAGGCCTGTGACCGCCCGGACGCCGGCGGGGCGGCTGGTTAGCGGCGCGTCCGGCCCCTTCTCCTGCGCGGGCCCGAGGATCCCCATGCGCCCGCTGATCCGCTGCGCCACCGCCGCCCTCCTGCCCGCGCTGCTCGCCGGCTGCCCCAAGGTGGGCGGCCCCGGCGGGGCGCCCGCGGCCGCGAACGGCGGCGCGCTGGGCTGGGTGAAGCACAGCGAGAATGACCCCGGCTTCTGCGTCTCGGCGGTGGCGGCCGCTGGTCCGCTGGCCGAGGCGCCGGCGGTCCGGGCGGCCACCGACGGCCCCGCGCTGCTCGCCGCGCTGCAGGCGGTGCAGTCCGAGCACCCCGCGGCCCGGGCCGCCGAGGCGGCGGTGGCCTGGACCGCCGGCGACGTGGTCACCACCCGCAACCTGCTGCGCGATCTGGTGAACGCCTGGCCCGAGGACGCCTGCCTGCACGCCGGGCTCTCGCGCGCCTACGCCGAGCTGGGTGCGATCAAGCTCGCCCGTAGCCACGCCGAAGAGGCCGCGCGCCTCGACCCCGCCGCGCCCGACGTCGGCTACCTGCTCGGCGCGATCCAGCTCGCGATGTCCGAGCCGGACCTCGCGGCGACCACCTGGCGCGCGGTGCTGCAGCACAGCCCCGAGCACGCGGCGACGAACACCCACCTCGGCGTGCTGTACCTGCAGCGCGGCGACAACATGATGGCCATCCCGCACCTCGAGCGGGCGCTGGCGGCCGGGCGGGCGGTCGAGGGGGCGATCGCCCGCGCCTGGCTCGGCGTGGGCGAGCTCGGCCCCTACGTGCAGCTCGCCTCGAAGAACGGCGCGCCGATGGGCGACGGCGGCGCGGTCGGCCGGTCGCAGCAGCCGCTGGTGACCTTTCAAGAGCTGCTCGGCCTCGGCCCCAAGGGCGAGCTCTGGGCCGAGATCCAGACCTCGCTCGGCCCGCTGCGCTGCGAGCTGCTGTGGAGAGAGGCGCCGGTCACCGTGGCCAACTTCGTCGGCCTCGCCCGCGGCACCCAGCCCTGGACCGATCCGCGCACCGACCAGGCCGGCGTGGGCGCGCTGTACACCGGCACGACCTTCCACCGCATCATCCCCGACTTCATGGTCCAGAGTGGCGATCCGGTCGGCGATGGCACCGGGGGCCCGGGCTACCAGTTCGCCGATGAGCTGCACAGCGGCCGGACCTTCGACCGCGGCGGCCTGCTCGCGATGGCGAACGCGGGGCCCGGCACCAACGGATCGCAGTGGTTCATCACCGAGGTGCCGGTCGAGCACCTCAACGGCAAGCACACGATCTTCGGGGCCTGCGACGCCGAGAGCCTCGAGCGGGTGCGGGTGCTGGCGCGCCAGCCGCGGGGTGCCATGGACAAGCCCGCCGCCGAGATCCGCGTCGAGCAGGTCGTGATCGCCGGTCTCTGAGCCGGCGGTCGGCCGGGCCCGACGCGGGCGCCCCGGGTGATCGGGGGACGCCAAAACGGCGCGAGGCCGCCCCGGCGGGGGCGGCCTCGTCCAGGGGTCTGCGCTCAGGAGAGGAGCGAGATGACCGACTGGTTGATGTTCTTGGCCTGGGCGAGGGCGGCGACGCCGGCCTGCTGCATGATCTGCAGCTTGGTGAGCTCGGAGGTCTCGACGGCGTAGTCCGCGTCGCGGATCTGGCTCTCGGCGGCCGACAGGGCCTCGATGTAGATCTGGCCGTTGTTGAGGGCCGACTCGATGCGGTTCTGGGCGGCGCCGAACAGCGACCGGGTGCTGTTCACGCTGCTCAGCGCGGTGTCGAGCACGGCGAGGGCGGACAGCGCGTTGGCCGAGGTGTCGAGGTTCAGCGCCGAGATGCCGAGGCCGTTGGTGGTCAGGTCACCGAGCTCGAGGACGATGCGGCTGGCGGTGTCGTTGTTGACGCCGATCTGCACGTTGATCGAGCTCAGCGTGCCGTCAGCGAGGCGCACGCCGTTGAACTCGGTCACCTGGGCGATGCGGGCGACCTCGGAGCGCAGCTGCAGGAACTCGTCCTGGATGTAGCTGCGCTCGTCGTTGAACAGGGTCTCGGACGCGCTCTGGATGGCGAGCTCGCGCATCCGCTGCAGGATGTCGGTGACCTCGTTGGTGCCCGACTCAGCGGTCTGGATGATGCTGATGGCGTCGTTGCCGTTCCGCATCGCCTGACGGGTGCTGATGATGGTGGTCTCAAGGTTGGTCGCGACGCCGAGGCCGGCGGCGTCGTCGGCGGCCTGGTTGATCCGCAGGCCGCTGCTGATGCGGCCGAGAGTGCCCTGCAGGGCCTTCTGGGTCGCGTTGAGCTTGCCGGTCGACTGGATGGACGCGACGTTGGTGCGCACGGTCAACGACATCGGAGACTCCTCTGGCGGGCGCCGCCGCACCCGCTCTTGTCG
Organism: Pseudomonadota bacterium; assembly: GCA_046051725.1. Lineage (GTDB taxonomy): Bacteria > Myxococcota_A > UBA796 > UBA796 > UBA2385 > JAEUKK01. Next base: position 8,217 of record JBJONS010000614.1, read on the forward strand.
AGCTGAGCTGCTCTCGCGGCTGGGACGAAGCGATGGACTATCGGTGGAAGCGTCGCGGTCCGTTGCCCCGAGGGGCGGCGGGGAGGACCCCCCGCGGCTGCGGACCGCTCACACTCTCCTCATCGGCCGTTCTGCGCCGTGTGTAGAACGCGGGGCTGAAATTTCCCGCCGCGGTGGATGCGCTCGCTCACAATGGCCATCCAGACGGTGTTCTTGTCAGCCTGATCCGCGCCCTTCGAAGAAAGTTTTTTCGCGGGCTCAACACTGGCGCAGAGCAGCCGACACACCGCGGCAGCGATCCCCGTGCGGGTCACCGGCGGCCGGCCCGCCCCGATCCCTCCGGGCCGCTCGACAGACGGCCATCCCGAAAACGAGCCGCGCCCCGGCATCGTCAGCCGGGGCGCGTCGGTCTGGGCCGCGAGGGCCTTAGCGGATCGCGCAGAGCGCGCCGCGGCGCTCAGCGGGCCGCGGCGATCCGGGCCGCCAGGGCCTCGACGCCGGCCCGCAGGGCCCCCGCCAGCTTCGGCACGCCCGCGGCGGCCTCCGGGCCGCGGCCGGCGCGGCAGAGCAGCTCGATCTGGCGCGCGTGGGTCGACAGGACGGTCAATCCGAAGGTCCCGGTGGATGACTTGAGCGCGTGCGCGTTGGCGCCGAGGGCCGCGTAGGCAGCGTCGGCCGCCTGGGCCTCCATCTGCTGCACCCGCGCCGAGCCGTCGCGGAGCAGGGTCTGCAGCAGGACGGCCGTGCTCTCAGCCCCGAGCTGGGCGAGCACCTCGGCGAGCGTCTCTTCGTCGACGGCCTCGAGGGGACCGGTGGGCCAGCGGGGCGCGCCCGCCGTCTCGTCCTGGGCTTCGGTCATGGCCTGCTCTTCTCCGTCGATGCGGGTGATGAGGCTGCGCAGCGCCGCGCGCAGGCGCGTCCGCTCCACCGGTTTGTTGAGCAGCTCGGTGATCCCGAGCTCGATGCAGGCGCTCCGCTCGCCCGGGCTCGGGTCCGCCGCCATGAGGGCGAGGTGGACCCGCCCGCCGGCCCCCGGCAGCGCCCGGATGGCCCGCGCGGCGCTGATCCCGTCGACCTTCGGCATCTGCAGGTCGAGCAGGGCGAGGTCGTAGGGGATCGCCGCCATGGCCGCGATCGCCTCGGCCCCGTCCGCGACGACGTCGGCGGCGTGGCCCTCGCGCTCGATGAGCAGGCGCACCACCTCTTGGTTCACCGGGTTGTCCTCGGCGACGAGCACGCGCAGCCGCCGTCCCCGGTTGGGCGGCAGGTCGACCGCGCCCTGCGCGGCGGGGCGGCGGGGCCGCAGCGCGAGGAGGGCCTCGGCGAGCGCGGGCGTGTCTGCGGCCGGCACCCGGCGCTCTGGCGGGGCCAGCGGCTCGGGATCGGCCGCCGCGCCGTCGGGGACGAGCACCACCAGGGCGGCGCCGACCGCCGCGCCGACGCGGGCGTGGCGCAGCGCGCCGGCCAGGGCGTAGGCCGAGGGCCCCACGACCAGCACCTCGGGGGCCGAGCCCTCTTCGGCGAGCAGCAGGCGCTCGAGGCCCGCGTCGACGCCCCGGGGCGCCTCGACCACCGCGTCCCACCGTTCGAGGAGGGCGGCCAGCGCGCCGGCCTCGGCGTCGTCGTCGGTCACCACGAGGCAGCGGGCGCCGCCCAGCGCCGGCGGCGGCGGGGCGGCGGGGGCCTCGGCCACGCCCACCGGCAGCTCGAACCAGAAGGTGCTGCCCCGGCCCGGCGCGCTCTGGGCGCCGAGTTTTCCGCCCATGCGCGCGCAGAGCTTGTGGCTCAGCGCGAGGCCCAGGCCGAGGCCGCCGAACCGCCGGCTGGCCGAGGCGTCGGCCTGCGAGAAGGCAGAGAACAAGCGCGCGAGCTCGGGCGCGGGCACGCCGACGCCCGTGTCGATGACCTCGACCCGCAGGCGGCCGCCGCCGGCGCCCGGAATCAGGCCCATGCGGGCCCGCACCTCGCCCCGGTCGGTGAATTTCACCGCGTTCTGCAGCAGGTTCACCACGATCTGCCGGATGCGCCCGGCGTCGCCGCGCAGGCGGGCCGGCAGGGCCGGATCGGCCTCGGCGTGGGCCGCGAGGCCCTTGGCCTCGGCGCGGCTGGCGATGAGCTCGACCGAGCCGACGAGCAGGGCGCGGGGGTCGAAGGGGGCCTCCTCGAGGGTGATCTCGCCGGCCTCGATCTGAGAGAAGTCGAAGATGGTGTTGACGAGGCCGAGCAGGGCCTCGGCGCTGCGGCGGATGGTCTCGGCGTGGCGGCGCTGGGCCGCGCTGAGCTCGCCGTCGAGCAGCAGCCCCGACATGCCGATCACGGCGTTCATCGGCGTGCGGATCTCGTGGGTGATCGCCCCGAGGAAGTCGGTCTTGGCCCGAGACGCCGCCTCGGCGGCGGTCTGGGCCTCGCGGGCCTCGGCGAGCCGCGCCAGCCGCTCGGTGATGTCGACGCTGATGCCCAGTGCCATCACCTCGCCGTTGGGGAAGCGCAGCGGGCACTTGGTCGTCTGGTAGGTGAAGATCCGGCCGTCGCTCTGGGTGACGGTCTCTTCTTTTTGGATGGTCAGGCCGAGATCGATGACCTGGCGGTCATCGTCGGCGTAGCCCTGGACCTCTTCTTCGTTGTCGTGGACCTCGGCGTTGCTGTGGCCCTCGATGGCCTCGACCGTGGTGCCGAACAGGTCGGCCACCGCGCGGTTGACCAAGCGGAAGTTGTTGCGCCGGTCCTTGACGAAGATCAAGTTCGGGTCGGTGTCGATGACCTGGCGGACGAAGTTGCGCTGGCTCTCGAGCTCTTGCTCGGCGCGGCGGCGCGCGGTGATGTCGAGGGAGAAGCCGAGCAAGTAGGTGCGCCCGTCGGGGCCGGCCAGCGCGCGCTTGCCGGCGAGCAGGGTGCGGGGCGCGCCAGGGGTGCCCAGCTGCTCTTCGTGCATCAGCGCGTCGCCGGGGCCGGCGGCCAGCACCCGCATGTCGACCGCCTCGAGGTTGGCGGCGACCTCGGGCGGGAACAGCTCGTGGTTGGGGCGGCCCAGCACCTCGGCGACGGGCCGGCCCAGCGTGCGCGCGGTCTCTTGGTTGGCCAGCGCCATGCGCAGGTCGGGGCCCTTGAGGAAGACGTTGATGGGCAGCGCGTCGATCACGGCGTGCAGCAGGGCCGCTTCGACGACGGGGTCGGGGACTGGCCCCTCTTCGATCACGACCAGCCGGGCGCCGGGCGGCGCCGCGAGCGGGCTCTGGTGGACCCGCCGCGGGGCGCTGTCCACGGCCACCGCCCCGTGGGCGCCGGGCAGGCTGGAGAGCGCCGTCGCGAGCGCCGGGTCCCGCCGCAGCAGCGCCGCCATGGCCGCGTTGTGGGCGAGGAGGAGCCCGTGGGCGTCGATGACCGCGGCGGGCTGGGCCAGCGCTGCGGTCAGGGCGGCTGCGCCCGGCCAGGGCTCCCCCACGGGATCAGCCTGCGGCTCGGTCATCGTCCCCCCTCGGCGCCGCGGCGCCGACGCTTCCCCCCCCTCCTCTGCGCGGGGGCTCCGGTGGCGTGGCCTCCGGTGGGCCCCGGAGGCGCGCCCCGCCGGGGCATCGGCCCGCGGGTCTGCGTTCAGCAGAGGATATATGGCGCGAGACGCGGGTCGCCGCCCTGCCGACCCCGCGGAGAGAGCCCTGTGATCACGGCCGAGTGCCCCTCCTGCGCCGCTCCCCTCAGTTTTCCGCACGCCGCGGCGCCCTCGACTGTGTGCCCGAGCTGCCGCACCCAGGTCGTCCGCGGCGAGGCCGACGCGCTGGTGGTCGAGGGCAAGGTCAGCGCGATGGCGCGGGACCTCTCGCCCATCCAGGTGGGCGCGCGGGGCGTCGATGAGGGGCGGGCTTTTGAGGTCATCGGCGGCCTGCGGCGGGCGCACGACACCGCGCGGTGGAACGAGTGGCTGCTGAGCTACGCCGATGGCAGCCAGGGCTGGCTTGGCGAGGGCAACGGCCTGTGGCGGATCTTCCGCACCTCGATGCCCCTGCCGCGGGTCGACATCGACCAGCTCTCGGCGGGCGACGCGCTTGAGCTCGGGGGCAAGACCTGGCGGGTGACCGAGCGCGCGCGGGCGCTGGCCGTGTCCGCCGAGGGCGCCGTCGCCCAGCGCAGTCCGCTCTCGATGAAGCGCGCCTTCGCCGACCTCAGCGCGCCCGACGGCCTCGCCGTCGCCACCCTGGAAGAGGGCGAGGACGGCGCGCCGACGACCTTCTGGGTGGGGCGCTGGGTGACCCTGCCCCAGCTTCAGCTCAAGGGGCTGCGCGCCTTCGCCGGCTGGTCGCGCCCGGCCGAGCTCGGCGTCGAGGGCCCCGAGGTGAAGGGCACCCGCGCCCTCGCCTGTCCGCACTGCGCCGGTCGCCTCGAGCTGCGCAGCCCTGGCGACGCGCTGCGCCTGTCCTGCCCCTACTGCGGCTCGGTGCTGGCGCTGCGCGAGCTCGGCGACGAGAGCGCCGCCAAGGTCATCGCGGCCTACGACCGCCGCACTTGGGCGCCGACGCTGCCGCTCGGGCTGCGGGGCAAGCTTGAGGGCGTCGAGTGGCAGATCATCGGCGCACAGCGCCGCTTCGTCGAGGTCGACGACGTCCGCTACTTCTGGACCGAGTACGTCGCCTTCAACCCCTACGTCGGCCAGCGCTGGCTGGTCGAAGATGCCAACGACCACTGGAGCCTGGTCGAGCGCCTGACCGCGGTGCCCGGCGGCCTTCGTCGGCTGGGCGCCCAAGGCCGGTGGCAGCTGCAGGAGCCGGTCCGCCTCAGCGGGCAGACCTACCGCCACTTTCAGAGCGGGGTGGCCGAGTGCGCGGCGGTGCTCGGCGAGTTCGGCTGGCTCATCGCGGTCGGCGACAAGGCTGAGACCCACGACTATGTCGCGCCGCCGCACATGCTTTCGCTCGAGGTCGAGCACGAGGAGCGCACCTGGACCCGCGGCCGCTACCTGCCGGTCGACGAGCTGCAGGGCGGCTTTCCCTGCGCCGAGACCCGCGGCCTGCGGCCTCCGGCGGGGATCGGGCCCCACCAGCCGAACCCCTTTGATGTCCCCGGCGCCTTGTCGCGGGTGCTGGCGATGACCGGCGCGCTGTACGCGGGCGCGGTCGTCGTGGCGGTGGTGGCGGTCGTCGGCGCGGACAACGAGGTGCTGGTCGACGCGGTCATGTCCTCGCGCGGCGAGGTGGCCGAGGCCTTCGTCACCGAGCCCTTTGAGGTGCCGAACCGGTGGGGGCGGGACCTGAGCGTCGAGGTCGACACGAGCCTCGACCGCGAGCTCGCGCAGGTGCACGTGGCGGTGCTGAACCAGGCCACCGGCGACGCCTTTTACCCTGTCGACACGAGCTATACGAACGCGGCGAAGGGCCGGCTGGGCGGCCCGCCGCCGGGCCCCACCGTCGTGCGTGTCGGCGTCGCGCGGCCAGCCCCGCAGGCGACCACGGGCACGGTGCGGCTGCGGGTGGTGCGGGACGCGCCGCTGCTCGAGCCGCTGCTGCCCCTCTTCTTCTTCCCGCTCCTGCTCCCCTTCGCGCTGTTCGCGTCGCGGGGCAAGATCGAGGCCGCCCGCTGGGCAGAGAGCGACCACGGATGAGCCCCTTCGCCAGCATGAAGCTCATCTATGGCTTGTTCGCCCTCGGGCTGGTGCTGCTGGTCGGCCTCGGTGGCCTCGCGATCTCGGGGCGCTCGCTCTTGGCGCCGCGCACCGAGGTGCTGCCGGTCTCGGTGCGCGACAACCCCGGCTCCTGGCGCCCCATCTACGGCGGCTACTCGCCCCGGCCCTCGTCCTCGGGCGGCAGCTCGGGCGGCTTTAGCGGCGGCAAGTAGGCCTCCTTCCTCCTCTCTCCCCCGCCGGCGCGGCCCGCCGGCGCCCCGCGCGGGTGCACCATGCTCGGCTTCTTCGACCCCTCCGTGCTGCTCAACTCGGTGCTCTACGCCGGCGTGGGCGTCCTGGTCTTCTCGTTCGCCTTCCTGCTGATGGTCCGCCTCGCGCCGTTCAGCGTGAAGAAAGAGATCGAAGAGGACCAAAACGTCGCGCTGGCAATCATCATGGGCGCGGTGCTGCTGGGCCTGGCGATCATCATCGCCTCTGCCGTGCACGGGGCCTGAGCCCGCCAGGAGCGCCGTGACCGACAGCCTGCCTGGGCCGCGCCCGAGCCGCGCGCTGCTGCTCTCTGCCTTCGTGATCGCCACCTGTGGGCTGATCTACGAGCTGGTGGCCGGCGCGCTGGCCTCCTACCTGCTCGGCGACAGCGTCACGCAGTTCTCGCTCATCATCGGCACCTACCTGTCGGCGATGGGCCTGGGCTCGTACCTCTCGCGCTACCTCGACCGAAACCTGCTCAGCCGTTTTGTCGAGGTCGAGCTGGCCGTCGCGCTCATCGGCGGCCTCGAGGCGCCGGCGCTTTTTGGGCTCTTCGCCTGGTCGCCGGCCTTCCGTCTGCTGCTCTACGGCTTCGTCGCCGTGATCGGCGCGCTGGTGGGCCTCGAGCTCCCCCTGCTCATCCGCGTGCTCGAGCGCGAGACCAGCCTCAAAGAGCTCGTCGCCCGCGTGCTGTTCCTCGACTACATCGGCGCGCTGGCGGCCTCTCTCGTCTTTCCGCTGGTCATGCTGCCGCGGCTCGGCCTCTTCCGCACCTCGATCGCGTTTGGCCTGATCAACGCGCTGGTCGGCCTCTGGACCACCTTTCAGTTCGAGGCCGCGCCCAGCGTCAAGCTGCGCCTGCGCCTGATGGCCGGCGGGGTCATCGCCGTGCTGCTCAGCGTCTTCGCCGCGGCTGGCCCGCTCGAGGCCCGCATCGACGCGGCGCTCTTCGCCGACCCGGTCGTCTTCTCGGCGGCCAGCCCCTACCAGAAGATCGCGCTGACCCACCGCGGCGGCGACACGCGCCTGTTCATCAACGGCGCGCTGCAGTTCAGCACCCACGACGAGCACCGCTACCACGAGAGCCTCGTCCACCTGCCGATGAGCGCCGCGCCCACCCGGGCGCGGGTGCTGGTGCTCGGCGGGGGCGATGGCATGGCGGTGCGCGAGGTGCTTCGCTACGATGACGTGCAACAGGTCACCCTGGTCGATCTCGACCCGCTGATCACCGGGCTCTTTCGCGACCGCGAAGAGCTCGCCGCGCTCAACGGCGGCAGCCTGCGCGACCCGCGGGTCGAGGTGGTCAACGCCGACGCCTTCCGCTGGCTCGAAGCGCGGGCGGCCGGCCCCGGCGGTCCGGCGGCCCCCTACGACGTCGCGATCATCGACTTCCCCGACCCCAACAACCACGGGCTCGGCAAGCTCTACACGACCACCTTTTTTGGGATGCTGCGCGGCGCGCTCGGCCCCGACGGGGTGATCAGCGTGCAGGCCACCTCGCCGATGTGGTCGCCGGCGGCGTTCTGGTGCATCCGCCGCACCATGCAGCACGCCGGCTGGCAGACCCGGCCCTACCACACCTATGTGCCGGCTTTTGGCGAGTGGGGCTTTGTGCTGGCCGGGCGCGAGCACAGCCCGACCCAGTTCGGGCCGCTGCCCCCGGGCCTGCGCTTCCTCGACGCGACCACGCGCGACCTGCTCTTCGCCTTCCCCCGCGACATGGCCGAGCAAGAGGGGCCGATCAACCGCCTCGACAACCAAGCCTTGGTCCAGCTCTATGAGGAGGACTGGCGCGCGATGGCGAAGAAGTGAGCGGCTGGTCGCGCCGGGCGGTGCTGGGCGGCCTCGCCGGAGGGATCAGCCTCGGGGGCCTGCTCTCGTGCGGCGAAGCCCCTCCGGACCCGCCCGCGGTGGGGGTGCTGGGCGCGGCCCGCGCGGCCCGCGGCCACCGCCTGCGCGCCCCCTTCAGCCCGGGCAGCCCGGGCCAGCGGCTGCGGCCGGCGGTCTGCGTGGTCGGCGGCGGGGTGGCCGGCCTCAGCTGCGTCTGGCGCCTGCGGCGGGCCGGGTTCGCCGGCGAGATCGTGCTGGTCGAGCTCGACGAGGTGCTCGGCGGCACCTCGCAGGCCGGGGGCAGCGCGGCGGCGCCCTTTGCGCTCGGCGGCCACTACGCGACGCTGCCCAACGCAGAGAACCTGCACGTGCGCGCCATCTTCGAGGACCTGGGCGTGTTCTTGCCCGCCGATCCGGCCGGTCCGCCGCGGGTGGCGCCCGGGCAGCTCTGCCTCGCGCCCCAAGAGCGGGTCTTCGTCGGCGGCCAGTGGTGGCCCGGCCTCTGGCCGGCCGACGGGGCCAGCGCCGCGGACGAGGCCCAGCGCGCCCACTGGGAGGACCGGGTCGAGGCCCTGCGCGCCGCGGTCGGCGCCGACGACAAGCCGGCCTTCTCGCTGCCGGTCGCCCAGGCCAGCCACGACCCGGCGCTGCGGGCCCTGGCCGACCAGAGCATGGCCGCCTGGCTCGACGCCGAGGGCCTCGACAGCCCGCGCCTGCGCTGGCTGGTCGAGTACGCGTGCCGCGATGACTTCGGCACGACGCTGCAGACCACCAGCGCCTGGGCCGGCCTGCACTACCACTGCGCCCGCCGGCCCTACCTGCACGACGATCGCGACCTGGGCACCCATGTGCTCACCTGGCCAGCCGGCAACGGGGCCCTGGTCGCCGGCCTCGCCGCGCGCGCCCCGGCCACCCGGCTGCTCGGCGCGGTCTGCCGCCGGGTCGAGCCCGACACCGGCCGGGTCTGGGTCGAGCAGGGCGAGGCCCTCATCCAGATTGACGCAGAGCAGGTCGTGCTCGCCGTTCCGGCCGCGGTGGCGGCCCGCCTGCTCGACCGCCCCGACCCCGGCGCGCCCACCGCGGCGCCCTGGCGGGTGGCGGTCTTGCACCTCGACGGGCCGGCGCGGGGCCCCGGGGTGCCAGCGGCCTGGGACAGCGTGGTCCACCAGCCCGAGCTGCCCGTCGAAGAGGCCGACCTGGGCGCCATTGACAACGAGTGGCAGCGGGGCGGCTACGGCAGCGCCGGCACGCTGACCTGGTACCAGCCGCTGTGCGGGGCCGATCCCGCGGCCGAGCGGGCGGCGCTGCAGGCCTCGACCCCCGAAGAGCAGGCGGCGCTGGTGCTCCAGCGCATGCGGCGCGGCTGGCCCGGCCTCCCCGACCGCCTGCGCCGGATCGACCTGTGGGCCTGGGGCCACGGCACGGTGCGCCCGACCGTCGGCCTGCACCGCGACCCCGCCGCCCTCGCCGCCCGCGCCGCCCCGGTCGGGCGGGTCTGGCGGGCCCACACCGATCTGTCGGGCATGAGCCTTTTTGAAGAGGCGAGCCACCACGGGGTGCGCGTGGCCGAGGCCATCCTCGCCGAGCGGGGCCAGCCGGTCGACCGCCCGCTCTCCGGGGCGCCGGCGTGAGCCGCCCGCCCGGCCCTTGGCTCTCGCGGCCCGCCTTCGACCTGCCGCTGGTGCTGCTGCCCGGCCTGCTCTGCGCGCTGGCCGCGCCGCTGCTGCCGCCGGGCCTCGGGGTCTCGCCGCTGGGCTTCTTTCTCCTCGTCGTGCTGCTCGACGTCGGCCACGTCTGGTCGACCCTGGCCCGGCTGTGGACCGACCGCAGCCCCGGCGCCCGCCTGCGGGCCTGGGGCCTGCCCCTCGCAGTGGCCGCCGGTCTGCTCGCGCTGGCGCTCGGCGCGGTGGCGGTCGAGCAGCCCGGGCTCTACTGGCGGGTCTTGGCCTACCTCGCGGTGTTTCACTTCATCCGCCAGCAGGTCGGCGTGGCCATGCTCTACCGGCAGGCCGAGGGCCGCCCGGCGGGGCCCGACGCGGCCGCCGAGCGCCGGGCCCACTGGGCGCTGGCCGGTTTTCCGGTGCTGTGGTGGCACGCCCACCTGCCCCGGCCGTTCTCGTGGTTCGCGGCCGATGACTTCGTGCCGGGCCTGCCGGCGGCTGCCTTGCTGCCCGCCGGCCTGCTCGCGCTGGCCGCGGTGGCCGACCACCTGCGCCGGCGGCTGGCCGAGGGGCGCCCCGCCTGGGGCCGCGACCTCTGGCTGCTGAACACCGGCGCGGTCTGGGGGCTCGGGATCATCGTGGCAGAGGGCGATCTCGCGTTCACGCTGCCCAACGTGGTCCACCACGCCCTGCCCTACTTCGCCCTGGTCGCCCTGGTCGAGCACCGGCGGGCGGCGCTGGGCCTGCCGGGCGCCCTGCCCCGCGGGCTGACGGTGGGGGTCGGCGTCCTGGGGCTGCTGCTCGTGCCCCTGGGCCTCGCGGTGGCCGAAGAGGCGCTGTGGGACCGCTTCGTCTGGGGCGAACAAGGCGCTCTTTTCGGAGAGGCCGACCCCTGGCCGGCCCTGCTGTCGGCGCTGGGCCTCGACGGCGGGCCCGCCGAGGCGCCAGAAGGCGAGGGCGCGCCCTCGGACGCTGCCCTCGCCGTCGCCACCGCCCTGCTCTCGGTGCCCCAGGTGAGCCACTACCTGCTCGACGGGCTCCTCTGGCGCAGCGGCAAGGACCCGAGCCTGCGCCGCCTGCTCGGGCCCGACCCCGCCCCTCCGCCGCGGTGAGGCGGGGGGCAGGGGCCTCCGCTCAGCGCAGCGAGAGGGCCTGGCCCCGCTCGCCGGCGCCCAGCGCCCGGGCCTTCTCCATCAGCGAGATGAGCTCCTGGTCGTCCTTCTGGCCGGGGCGGGCCGCGGCTTTGGCGTAGCGGATCAGCGCGTCCATGCTGATCTCGGCGGCGGTCGGGCTGCCGCGCAGCACCTCGGCGAAGGTGGCGGCGGCGTAGGCGATCTGGGTGTCCTTCTTGGCGCGGGCGTCGAGCTGGCCGAGCGCGTCGGCGGTCATGCGCCAGGCCTTCTCCTGGGCGGCCTTGTCGGCGCCCGGCGCCTCCCACCGCATGCGGACCGCGGCCAGCTCGCCGGCGTAGCCATCCTTGAGGATGACGTCGTAGACGGCGGTCACGTCGTGGCCCGAGCCGACCTCACCGGCGTCCACCCGGTCGTTGCGGAAGTCCTTGTCGGCGATGTCGCGGTTCTCGTAGCCAACCAAGCGGTAGGCGCTGACCGCCTCGGGGTTGAACTCGACCTGGATCTTCACGTCGCGGGCGATGGTCAGCAGGCTGCCGCCGAGCTCTTCGACGAAGACGCGCTGGGCCTGGGCCTGCGAGTCGATGTAGAAGTTGTTGCCGTCGCCCTTGTTGGCGAGCTGCTCCATCAGGGTGTCGCGGTAGTTGCCCATGCCGAGGCCGATGGTGCTCAGCGTGACGCCCTTGTCGGCGTACTGCTTGATCTGGGCGAGCAGGGCGTCCCACGACGCGGTGCCGACGTTGGCGTCGCCGTCCGAGAGGATGACCACGCGGTTCTCGTGGCCGGGGCGGAAGCTCTCCATCGCCATGCCGTAGGCCAGGTCGATGCCCGCCGACATGGCGGTCGAGCCGCCGGCGCCCAGCCGGTCGATGGCCTCGTGGATCTGGCGCTTGTTCATCGCCCGGGTCGGCGGGAGGATGCGGGCGACCTGCCCGGCGTAGGTGGCCAGCGCGACCGTGTCCTCTTCGTGGAGGCCGTCGACGAGCATGTGCATGCTGCGCTTGGCCAGGGGCAGCTTGTCGGCGCTCTGCATCGAGCCCGAGACGTCGACCAGGAAGGTGATGTGGACGGGCTGGCGCTCGGCCTGGGTCAGCTCTTTGCCCTGCACGCCGACCCGCAGGGTGTGGTGGCCCGGGCGGAAGGGGTCGGGCATGGCCGCCATGTGCACTGCGAAGGGGCCCTCGGTGGGCGCGGCGTAGGAGGGGTAGTCGAAGAAGTTGATGAACTCCTCGACGCGCACCGCGGCCTCGGGCGGCAGGGCGCCCTCGTTGAGCTTGCGGCGGGCCACGCTGTAGGCGGCGGTGTCGACGTCGATCGAGAAGGTGCTGTGGCGGTCGTTGGTGGCCAGGGTGTAGGGGTTGACGCCGTGGTCGGTGTACTCCTCGGTCGTGTTGCGCTGCTCGGCGATCACCACCGGGAGGATCGGCGCGACCGGGCCAGCGGGCGGGGCCAGCAGCGCGCCGCCGGTCGGGGCGGGCTTCTGCACATCGAGGCCGGCGGCGCCTTCGGCGGCGCGGCCGCTGCCGTGGGCCTTCTTCTCGGCCTTCTCTTTGCTCACCAGCTGCTTGGACGCGGCGCCCGCCGTGACCACCACCGCGATCGGCGCGGGCGCGGGCTCGGCCTGCGGCTGGACCGGGCGGCCAGGCGCCCGGGTCGGCGCCTGCAGCGCCTTGCTGCGCTCCCGGGCGACCACCTCGTCGCGGGCATGGTCGACCTTGGGGGCCGGAGCGGCGTCGGCGAGGGTGAGGGGCGCCGGGCGCTCCGCCTCTTCGGTGGCGACGTCCAGGTCGTCGGTCTCGTGGACCGGCGCGTCGACGATCGCCGCGGCCAGCGGGTCGGCCGGCGGGGGCGGCGGCAGCACCTGGGCCTGCTCACCGCCCAGCGGGCCGGGCTCGGCGGGCGGGCTGACCTGGGCGAGCCCGTCGGTCGGCGAGGGCGGCGCGGCCTCTTTGGCGCAGCCGGCCAGGGCGAGCAGGGCCGAGGGCAGGGACAGGGCGAGGAGGACGCGGAGGTTCCGGTTCATGTGCAGCTCCAGGGTCAGGTCAGGGGGAGGGGCGGGCGCGCAGCGATCCCCTCCCGCCCGGGCGCAGAGGCGCCCAGGCGCGGGAGATCGCGCGGGGAGGGCCAAGCGCGCGGGGCGCCCGGCAGGGTGAGGGGAGGGCGCCAGCGCCGCTGGACCGCCCCCGTGAAGCCCGGCGGGTCACCCTCCCGCCGCGGTCGGCCGCCGAACGGGGCCGGCGGCCCGCGCTTACAGCACCTCGGCTGAATTCTTCACCGCGTGTAAGGGGCGCGGAAAACTCCCTCTGCATGCCGATCTTCGACGGCTCCGCGCGGCCGGTCCGCCAAGGGGTAGGCTCCGGCCATGCCCTCGCCCCGCTCCCGCCGCGCCCGCGCCCCGCTCCTTGGCCCCCGTGCCCTGCCCGCCGGCGCGCTGGCCCTGCTGGCGTGGGGCGCCGCGCCGGCGGCGGCCGCGCCGGTCGAGCTCAAGCTCTGGCACGCCTACCGGGGGCAAGAAGAGGCCGCGCTCGAGGCGGCGGTCGACGCGTGGGACGAGGCCCACCCCGACGTGGTGGTGCTCACCCTCAGCATCCCGCCCGACGCGCTCAAGACCAAGTTCGAGGCGGCGGGGCCCCGCGGCAACGGGCCCGATCTGCTCATCTCGGCCCACGAGCGGGTCGGCGCCTGGGCGGGCGCCTCGCTCATCGCCCCCTGGCCCAGCGACGGGGCGGGCTTGCACCCCGCGGCCCTCGAGGCCCTGCGCCACGGCGGCTCGCTCTACGGCTTGCCCCTGGCCACCAAGTCGCTGGCGCTGTTCGTGAACACCGCGCTGGTGCCCGTTGTCCCCCGCTCGACCGACGAGATCGCCGCGCTGGCGGGCGCCCTGCCGCCGGGCGTCTACCCGCTCGCCTACCAAGCCACCGACGCCTACTTTCACGCGCCGTGGATGCATGGCTTTGGCGGCGGCGTGCACGACGGCGGTCGCATGCGCCTCGACCGGCCCGAGAACGCCGCGGCGCTCGGCTTCGCCCGCGGCATGCTCGAGGCGGGCCTGCTGCCCGAAGAGCCGACCGGCGCGCTGGTCACCCAGCTGTTCAACGAGGGGCTGGCGGCGACGGTGATCAACGGGCCCTGGTTCCTCGGAGAGATCGACCCCAAGGTCAATTTCGTCGTGGCGCCCCTGCCGGTGATCAGCGCGGTGGGCCGTCCGGCCGCGCCCTACCTCACCGTCGAGGGCCTGATGTTGTCGGCCCACGCCGCGCAGCCGGCGCTGGCGGTCGCGCTGGGCGCGCACCTCACGAGCCCGGCCGAGGCGGTGCGGCGGGCGGTGCAGGGCCGCCAGACCGTGGCCACGCTGGCGGCCTACGACGACCCGGCCGTCGCCCAAGACGCTTTGCTGCAGGCCTTTCGCGCCCAGATGGACGCGGCGGTGCCCATGCCCAACGGGGTCGAGATGGGCGCGACCTGGGAGCCCTCGGCCCGGGCCCTGCGGCGGGTGATGCGCGGCGCCGAGACCCCCGAGGCGGCGCTGATCCTCGCCCAAAAAGAGCTCGAGTTCTTCACCAAGCCGCCGCCACCGGCCGCCGATCCGACGCCGTGGCTGGTCGCGCTGGGCCTCGGGCTGGCCGCGGCGCTGGGCCTCGCGCTGCGGGCCGCCCGCCGTGACCGCGCGCTGCTGGCCGCGGGCGCCGGCGCCTACGCCTGGGTGGCGCCAGCCTTCCTCAGCATGGGCCTGCTGGTGCTGGCCCCCTTCGTGGTCGGCGCGGCGGTGAGCCTCTTCGCCCACCACAACGGGGCGTGGACCTTCGTCGGCTTTCGCAATTTCATCGACATCCTGCTGTCGCGCGACTGGCCGATCACGAGCTCGTTCAGCTTCTACGCGACGCTGGTGGTCACCGTGCTGTGGACCGCCAGCAACGTCGTGCTGCACGTCGGGATCGGCGTGGCGCTGGCCATGCTGCTGCGCGAGCCCTGGCTGCAGCTGCGCGGGCTCTACCGGGTGCTGTTGATCTTGCCGTGGGCGGTGCCCAACTACATCACCGCGCTGATCTGGAAGGGCATGTTCCACCGGCAGTTTGGCGCGATCAACGGGCTGCTCGTCGCGCTGGGCCTCGAGCCGGTCAGCTGGTTCTCGCGCTTCTCGACCGCCTTTGCGGCGAACCTGCTGACCAACACCTGGATGGGCTTCCCCTTCATGATGGTCGTCACCTTGGGCGCGCTGCAGGCCATCCCGCGCGATCTCGAGCAGGCGGCCGAGGTGGATGGGGCCAGCGCCTGGCAGCGGTTCCGGCACGTGATCTTGCCGCTGCTGCAGCCCGCGCTGCTGCCGGCGGTGGTGCTGGGCAGCGTGTGGACCTTCAACATGTTCAACATCATCTATTTGGTGAGCGGCGGCGAGCCCGACGGCGGCACCGAGATCTTGATCTCTGAGGCCTACCGGTGGGCGTTCTCGCGGGGCAACCGCTACGGCTACGCCTCGGCCTACGCCGTGCTCATCTTCGGCGTGCTGCTGCTGTACTCGAGGGCCACCGACCGGCTGCTCGCCCGCCAGCAGGCGGGCTGAGCGTGCCGCGCGCGGGGATGGCAGGGTGGGCGGGGGGCTCCCGCCCCCCGCAACACCCCCCGGGGGCCAGCGGTCCCCGCGCGCGCTATCAGCC
>JBJONS010000615.1:0-12757 GCA_046051725.1 Pseudomonadota bacterium
CATGCTGCACAGCGCGTCACCCTGGTCAGCGAGGGCCTCGAGCACGTCAGCGGCCGTCGAGGCGCCGGTCTTGGTCTTCTTGGTCGACTCCAGGCCGCGCTTCTCAAAGAGGATCGTGGCGAGCTGCTTGGGGCTGTTGAGGTTGAACACCTCCCCCGCCTCGGCGTGGATCGCCTGGGTCATCGTGTCGATCCGCGCGGTGAGCTCGACCGAGAGTGCCTGCAGCGCCGGCTTGCTGCAGCCGATGCCGATGCGCTCCATGTCGGCCAGCACGGGCACCAGGGGCAGCTCGACCTCGTGGTAGAGCACGCGCAGATCATCGTCCAGCGCGCCGAGCTCGGCGATCCGCTGCTCGATGAGCCAGACGACGTGCGCGTCTTCGGCTGCGTATTGGGTGGCCTGCTCGACCGGCACCTTTGCAAAATCACCGCCGGTGGCCGCGGTCACCTCGCTGTAGGCGATGTTCTTGTGATCGAGGTACCGGCGGGCGAGCTCGTCGAGGCCGTGCTTCTGGTCGACGTTGACCAGGTAGTCGAGCAGCATGGTGTCGCCGTCGAGGCCGGCGAAGCCGCAGCCGTTCGCCCAGAGCACCTGCATGTCGTACTTGAGGTTCTGGCCGGTCTTTCGGATGGTCGGGTCGGCGAGGATCGGCCCGAGGACCTCCAGCGCGCCGGCGCAGTTCTCGGCGGCGTCGGCGTGACCGACCGGCACGTAGACCGCGTCGGTCGGCGACCAGCAGAAGCTCATGCCGACCAGGCGCGCGTCGGCGGCCTCGAGGCTGGTGGTCTCGGTGTCAAAGGCGAAGCGCCCGGCCGACCGCAGCGCTGCCGCCAGCTCGGCCAGCTCGGCGGGGGTCCGCACGGTCCGGTAGCGGGAGCGGTCGACCTTCGGGGTGCCTTGCACCACCTCGGCCCCGGCCGCCGCCGCCCCCTCTTCGATCAGGGTCAGGATGCGACGGAAGCCGTAGCGCTTGATCCGGGCGGCCAGGGCGGTCCAATCGGGAGGGGTCGGCCGGAGCTGGTCGAGCCCAAAACCGAGCTCGACCTCGGTGTGGATGGTCACGAGCTGACGGGCCAGGGCCACGATCTCACGGCCGGCGGCCACGGCCTCGCCGGTCTTTCCGCCGATCTTGGCGGCGTTGTCGAGCACCGCCTCTGCGGTGCCGTAGGTCTGGATGAACTTCGCCGCCTTCTTCGGGCCCACGCCGGCGATGCCGGGCACGTTGTCGCTGGTGTCGCCCATCAGCGAGAGCAGGTCGATGATCTGCTCGGGGCGGACCCCCCAGCGCTCTTCGACCTCGGCCCGGCCCAGCAGCTCGTCCTTGCCCAGATCATGGACGAACACGTGATCATTGACGAGCTGGCAGAAGTCCTTGTCCGAGCTGAGGATGTGCACGCGCAGGTCGGGCCCCCCGTAGCGGGCGGCCAAGGTGCCGATGACATCATCGGCCTCCATCCCCTCGATCGCCACGGCCTTGACGCCCCACTCGGTGCACAGCGGGATGAAGTCGTCCCACTGGGCGCGGAGCTCTTCGGGCATGTCGGGGCGCTGGCCCTTGTAGTCGGGGAAGATGTCGTTGCGGAACGACAGCCCGCGGTCAAAAGCGATGAGCAGG
Organism: Pseudomonadota bacterium; assembly: GCA_046051725.1. Taxonomy (GTDB): domain Bacteria; phylum Myxococcota_A; class UBA796; order UBA796; family UBA2385; genus JAEUKK01. The sequence continues at coordinate 1,616 of JBJONS010000615.1, forward strand.
TAGTCGGGCTGCTCGTCTTTCAGCAGGCGGATCAGCAAGTTGGCGAAGCCGTACAGGGCCCGGGTCGGGCTGCCGTCGGGCGCGCGCATGTCTTGCTGGATGGCGAAGAAGAGCCGGAAGGCCTGGTTGCTGCCATCCACCAGCAGCATGCGGCGCTGGCGGGGTGGCGTCGATTCGACCGGGAGCGTCGTGGGCACAGGCTCGGCCGCTGCAGCCTCTGAGGCAGGGGGAGGAGCGGTGGGATGCAGCGGGAACAGCGAACCGGGCGTGGCCATGAGACCTCCAGACCTCGCCGTATCCCGCGGCCCCGCGCCTCGGTTATGCCGCCCCCTTGCCCGCCCCACGGAGGTCCCGCGTGCCCGCCCAAAACATCCACCACCCCGCGTATGACGCCCTGTTCAACCCGTCCGAGGAGCACGCGGCGCTGCGCGAGCTGGTGGCGGGCTTCGCGCGGTCCGAGGTCGCGCCCCAGGCCGACGAGTTCGACCGCCGCGAGCAGCTCAACGTCCCGCTGCTGCGCCGGCTCGGCGAGCTCGGCCTGCTCGGGCTGACCGTGCCCGAGGCGCTCGGCGGCGCGGGGCTCGACAGCGTCGCCGCCGTGATCGTGCACGAAGAGCTGAGCCGCTACGATCCGGGCTTCTGCCTCGCCTACCTCGCGCACAGCATGCTGTTCGTGAACAACTTCGCGTACTGCAGCAACGCCGATCAGCAGGCGCGCTACCTCAGCAAGGTCATCTCGGGCGAGTGGATCGGCGGCATGGGCATGACCGAGCCCAACCACGGCACCGACGTGCTCGGCCTGAGCACCCGCGCGGTCCGCAAGGGTGACCGCTACCTGCTGACCGGCACCAAGACCTACATCACCAACGGGCCCGAGGCCGACGTTTTCCTCGTCTACGCCAAGACCGAGGGCAAGGTCAGCGCTTTTGTGGTCGAGGCCACCAGCCCCGGCTTCTCGAAGTCGGCCCACATCTCGAAGATGGGCATGCGCGCGAGCAGCATGTCTGAGCTCATCTTCGAGGACTGCGAGGTCCCCGTCGAGAACCTGCTGGGGCGCGAGGGCCAGGGCCTCGAGCACATGATGCGCAACCTCGAGATCGAGCGCCTCGCGCTGGCGGCGATGAGCGTCGGCATCGCCCTGCGCTGCGTCGAAGAGATGGTCACCTACGCCGAGGATCGGAAGGCCTTCGGCCAGTCGATCAACAGCTTCGGCCAGATCCAGCGCTACATCGCCGACAGCTTCGCGGCCACCGAGGCCGCCCGCTGCCTCGTCTACAACGTCGCCCGCGCCGTCAGCCCCGAGCTGCGCAACCGCATCGGCTCGGACGCGGCCAAGCTCTTCGCCGCGCCCGTCGGCAAGCAGGTGGCCGACAACGCGATGCAGGTGCTCGGCGGCGCGGGCTACTGCCGCGAGTACAACATCGAGCGCCTGTTCCGCGACGCGAAGCTGCTCGAGATCGGCGGCGGCACCATCGAGAGCCACCAGAAGAACCTGACCAAGGACCTCACCCGGGCGATGTACCGCCGCAGCTGAGGTGCGGACCCGCCGACCCCGCCCCTCGGTGGGGGTCGGCTCAGGTCGCCGGACCGCGCGCCCCCGGGTCCGCGCGCAGGGCCGCCCAACTGGCCTCGACCAGGGCGTCGCGGCGCGGCTGGACGGCGACCGCATGCGCCGGCGCGCCGAGCGCGTCGAGGGCCGCCGCGGTCGAGGCGCCCAGCGCCACCCGCCGCGCGCCCGGCGCCCGCGCGGGTCCGCCGGCGGCCACCCAGGCGCGGGCCATCGACCCGCTGGTGAAGCAGACCGCCGCCGCCGGGCCGGCCGCCGATAGCGCCGCGTCAAGGCCGGAGACCGGCAGCTGGTCGTAGACCGCCCAGCGCGCCACGCGGGCCCCGCCGAGCGCGGCGAGGGCCGCCTCGAGCTCTGGCGAGGGGGCCGCCGCGCCGACGTAGAGGCCCCGCGCCTCGGACCCGATCCCGTCCAAAACACCCCGCAGCAGGTCGACCGCCGCGGCGCCGCCCCCCTCGCCCACCGCCACAACCTCGACCCCGCGCGCGCGCAGCCCGGCGGCGGTGGCCGCGCCCACCGCCACGGCGGGGACGCCCAGCGCGGCGAGGTCTGGGCGGTGCCGCGCGGCCGCGGGAGAGCTGACCAGCAGGACGTCGACCCGCCCCGCCGGGTGCGGCGCGCCGGTCGGCCCGAGGTGGAGCATGGGCACGTGCACCGGCGCGAGGCCCGCCGCCGCGAGCAGGCCGCAGAGGGGCTCCGCCTCCTCGCGACCGACGAGCACCCGGGGCGGCGCGCCGCTCACCGGGCGCCCGGGTCGGGCCGGTGTGGCCGCGGCCGGCTGTTCCCTTTGACCTGCTGCACGTCAACCTCACCCACCGGGCTTCGCGCAGCGCCGCGCCGCGCCCGCGCCCTGGCAGCATCCGCCTACCCGCTCCGGAGCCCCCATGCGCGCCCCTCCCCTCACCCTGCTCTGCGCCCTCGCCGTCGGCTGCGGCGGCTACAAGCACGAGGACTTCGCCGTCGCCTTCGCCGCGAACACCTGCGAGCTCTACGAGACCTGCGACGTGCTCACCACGACGATGGGCTTTGACGACCTCGACGACTGCCTCGGCACCCTCGAAGACAAGGTCGACCCTGCCCGCGGCAACTGCCCCGAGTACGACGACGAGATCGGCTTCTCGTGCATCGAGGCCATCGCCGCGCTCAGCTGCGAAGACGCGCTCGCCGGCGCGTGGCCTGCGCAGTGCGACCAGACCTGCCCCGACGGCGCCGCCGGGAAGCCCGAGCCAGAGGGTGAAGACGACGAGAGCGACGCGGGCTGAGCGCGGTCGACCCGGGCGCTCAGGCCCCCGCCTCGGGCGCCCGCAGCGCCGCGGCGAGCCGGCGACCGAGCGCCGGACCGTCGGGGCCCTCGCCCTCCACCCGCCGCAATTCCCCGGTGGGGCCCGGGGCCACGGCCAGGGCCCGCAGCGCGCCGCCCTCGAACCAAGCGTGGCAGGCCGCGGGCGTGTTGCACCCGCCGCCGAAGCTCTGCAGGAAGGCGCGCTCGACGGCGACCGCCGCGCGGGTCGGACCGTGGTCGATGGCCGCCAGCAGGCCGAGCAGCTCGGGATCGCCGGCCCGGCACTGCACCGCGAGGGCGCCTTGGCCGACCGCCGGCACCATCTCGGTGATCGGGATGGCGTGCCCGTCGGCCCGCTGCATGCCGAGGCGGTTCAGGCCCGCGGCGGCGAGGATGGTGGCGTCGAACTGGCCCTCATCGCGCTTGCGCAGCCGCGTCTCGACGTTGCCGCGGATGTCGCCGACGTCCAGATCCGGCCGCAGGGCGAGGGCCTGCACGCGCCGCCGCAGCGAGCCGGTGCCGAGGCGCGCGCCCACCGGCAGGGCCGAGAGCGGGGCGCCGACGATGAGGTCGCGCGGATCCTCCCGCTCGGGGATCGCGCCGAGGGTCAGGCCCTCGGCGTCCTCGGTGGGCAGGTCTTTGAGGCTGTGGACCGCCAGGTCGAGGCTGCCGTCACGCAGGCCCTCTTCGAGCTCAAAAGTGAACAGGCCCTTGCCGCCGAGCGCGGCGAGGGGCCGGTGCTGGTCGAGGTCGCCGCGGGTGGTGAGGATCACCAGCGCGACCGGCCAGCCGGTCGCCGCGCTGAGCTGGTCGGCCACCATCTGGCTCTGGGCCCGCGCCAGCAGGCTCCCCCGGGTGCCGAGCTTCAAGGTGCGCTTCATGTCGTCTCTCCCTCATCGCCGAGGGTCGCGAGCAGCGCCTCGAGCCGGTCCACCTCCCCCGCCTCGGCCAGGGCGCGTGCCTGCGCCAGCGAGGGGTGGAGGATCTTCTTCACGATCGCCTTGGTCATGGCCTCAATGGCCTTCTGCTGCTTGGGATCGAGGCCCGCGAGCCCCGCCCGGCCCAGCTCGGCGGCCCGGATCGCCTCGGCCCGCCGCGCGATGCCGCCGACCCGCCCGATGAGGCCGTCGACCTGCAGCTGGCGCCAGGCGCGCACCGCCTCTTCCGACACGATGCGCTCGGCCTCGACCGCGGCGACCTTGCGCTTCTCGAGGCCCACGTCGGCGATCTGGCGCAGGTCGTCCACGTCGAAGCGGTAGACGCCGTCGATCTGGTTGACGTCTGGGTCGATGTTCCGGGGGACCGACAGGTCGATCATCACGATCGAGCGCAGGCGGCGCCGGCGCATGACCGGCGCGAGCTCGGCCCGCGAGATGAGCGCCCGGCCCGCGCCGGTGCAGGCGATGACGACGTCGACCCGCTCCATGATCCGGGCGATGTCGTCCATCGGGGCGGCCGCGGCGCCGAGCTGGGCGGCCAGCTCGCTGGCCCGGTCAAAGGTGCGGTTCGTGACCACCAGCTCGCCCAAGCCATAGCCGAGCATGGCCTTGGCCACGAGCTTTCCGTGCGCGCCGGCCCCGATGAGCAGGGCCGAGCGCCCGCTGAGCTCGCCGAGCACCTGCCGGGACAGCTCGACGCCGGCCCGCCCGACGCTGACCGCCTCGCGGCCGATGCCGGTCTCGGTGCGGACCCGCTTGGCGACGCTCAGCGCGCGGTCGATGACCCGGTGGAGGACCGGCCCGGCCGCGCGCTCGTCGGTGGCCAGCCGGTACGCGTCGCGGAGCTGGCCGGTGATCTGGGGCTCACCCACCACCATGCTGTCCAGGCTCGACGCGACGCGAAAGACGTGCCGCACGGCTTCTTCCGCCTGGTACCGAAAGATGTGCGCGCGGAGGGATCGGTCCTTGAGTCCGCTGTTGGCTGCCAGGAACCCGACCAGCTCGTCGGGGGTCCGGCCCTCGGCGGGCACGGCGTAGAGCTCGACCCGGTTGCAGGTCGACAGCAGCAGGGCCTCGCGGCCGATGTGCTCGGACCGCAGGCGGTGGAGGAGCTCGGGCACCAGCCCCACCGGCACCGCGAGCTGCTCGCGGATCTCGATGGGGGCCGTGTGGTGGCTGACCCCGACGGCGACGATGTTCATCGGCGCCCCCAGGCCCGACGGGGCGCGGTCTGCAGCGGCATCAGTGCCACCCCCGCAGGACCACGGCGGCGATCGCGACCATCGCGCCCATGCCGACAAAGCCGCCCACGCCAAAGACCGCGGCGAGGCGGCCCTGCCAGCCGCTCACCAGGCGGGCGTGCAGCGCCGCCGCGTACCACATCCACAACAACACCGTGCCCCAGACCGTAAAGGTCGGGCCCATGCTCGCCTCGGGGTGGGTGGCCGCCCAGACCCCGCCGATGGCCATGCCCGCGGTGAGGCAGACGAAGCCAAAGGACATGGCCTGGTAGTTTCGGCGATCCAACACATCCAATGACGGGAGGCGGGCCAGCCCCTGGAAGCGCTTGGCCTTGAGCTGGCGTTGCACAAACAAAAAAACCGAGGACAAGGACGCGGAGACGGCGAGCCCGCCGAGCCCGACCAAGATCAGCGTGACGTGCGCGGGGAACCAGAGGCCCTCGCGGGCCGTGCCGCCGCCGGCGTTGGGGGCGAGCTGCGCCGCGCCGAAGAGGAGCACCACGAGGCCAATCAAGAGGACACCGAGGCTCTCCATGCGCGGCTGGGCCCGCAGCCAGCCCCAGCCGAGCGCGACCCACAAGGCCAAGGCGCTGAGGCCGAACCGCATCGAGTCGAGCGGCAGGTGACCGGCCGACCACCAGGCGGCGCCGAGGCTGGCGGCGTGCAGCCCGAGGCCGAGACCAACCCAGGCGGGCCGGCTGGTGAGCGCGCGGGGCGCGGCCCACCGGGTGCCGGCCAAGCTCAGGGCCCACACCACGAGGACGGCGGCGGCGAGGGCGCTCTCCACCTTGTCCACGCTGGCCATGCTCCACCTCCGCGGGCACCGGCCCGCCGTCGCGCCTAACGCGCGGGCGGGCCCCCGCGGATCCGCTCAGCTGCCGGGCTTCTTCCCCCAGCCCGAGAACAGGCCTTTGATGCCGCTGAGCGCGGAGGAGGAGCGGGCCTCAACCTCTTTGACCTCGCGGGTCTGGCGCAGGCGGAGGCGCCGCTGGGCCCCGACGTGCTCGGGGTCCTTCTCGAGGCAGGCGCTGAACCGCTTGTAGGCCTCGTCCTCTTTGCCGGCCGACAGCAGCATCTCGCCGGCGTGGTACTGGATGTCGGCGTTGATCGACTTGCGGTCGGTCTTGACCGCGAGCAGCCGCTCGGCGGCGACCAGGGGCGGCACCTTCTCGGCCCGCCACTCGGCGATGATGAGCTGGACGGCGATCTCCCAGTCCAGCGGGTCACGGGCGGCCCCGGCGGCCAGCTCCTCGACCGCCTCGGGCATGCGGCGGGCCCGCAGGGCCGCCTCGCCCTTCTTGAAGTGCAGGCGCGCCGCCTTGCGATCCGCGTCCGAGACGTAGGGCCGGCCCTCGGCGCGACAGAGCAGCCGCTCGCGCACCTCTTTGCGGAAGTCCTCGCTGTCGAAGGCCGCGCGGGCCGCCTGCACCAGCGCGAAGATCTCGGCGGAGAGGCGCGCCACCTCGGGCGGGCTGCCCCCGTGGCGGTCGGGGTGGTGGGCGCTGTTCGCCGCGCGGAAGCGCTTGTCGAGCTCGTCGACGTTGACGTCGGCCGGCGCGCTGAGCTCAAAAACGTCCCAGGGCGCGGCGCCCGTGAGCTGGGTGAGCAGGGCCTGCAGCGGCTCGGCGGGGCCGCCCGGGCGCGCCGGGGCGGCGGCAGCGGCGGGGCGCGGCGCCGGCGGGACGGCGGCCGGGCGGGCCGGCGGCGCGGCCACGGCGGGGCGAACCGGCGGACCCGCGGGCCCGACATCGACGCCCTCGACGCTGATCCCGCTGATGTCGCCCGCCGGCACCTCGGCTTGGAGCAGCCCGAGGTGCAGCAGCCAGTCGAGCGCCAGCCACACGTCGTCGCGGTCCGCGCCGCCCGCCTCGAGCAGGGCGCCGAGGGTGGGCGCGCGCCCCGCCGCCCGCACGAGGCGCAGCGCGGCCGGGGACAGGCCCCAGGCGCCCTCTTCGGCGTCATCGGGCAGGCTCAGGCTGAGCCGATCACCGCGGCGCTCGCCGAGCTGCGCGCGGAGGGCCGAGGCCGGGCGGGCGCGCTCGAGGCAGCGGGCGAGCAGGCGCGGCACGGGCAGGGGAAGGCCGAGCGGGCGGGGCGGCGCCTCGGCCCGCCACTGCACCCGGGCGTCGGCAGGGCAGCCCAGCCACAGGTCACCGATGCACAGGGCGATCTCGACCATGGCCTCGTCGGGGCTGCGGCCGCCGGCGATCGCGGCCCCGACCAGGGCCCCGAGCTCGCCGGCGCCGACCGGCAGGCCCAGGCCCGCCCCGAGCGCCCCGGCCGAGCGCGCGCCGACCACCCGCCCCGCGGCGAAGGCCACGGCCTCTTCGCCGCCCGGCCCGGCGATCACCAGCCAGCCGCTGGCGCCGACCCGGTGGGCCAAGAACGCGACCCGCGCCGGGGGGAAGCGGTGCGCCGGGCCGTCGATCTCGGCGAGGAAGTCGGCGCCGCTCCACCGGTCGATGGCCGCGCCGCGGTGGCGGGCGAGCAGGGCGTTGAGCGCCGGCAGCCGCGGCGGGATCGCGAGGAAGTCGTCCCCGATGTCGGCGTCGAGGGCGGGCTCGACCAGCTCGCGCAGCGGACCGGTCCAGACCACCTTGCCGCGGCCGGGCAGGGTGCACAGGGCCTCCCAGGTCGGGTCGATCAGGTCGCCGCCGGGGCCCGCCCCGACGAAGATCAGCTCGGGACGGGCGGCCAGCGCGGCGCGCGCCCCGCTGACCGACTCGGCGACATCGACCCGGTGACCGAGCTTGAGCAGCAGGTCGGCGAGCGCGCGCCCCGACCGCGAGTCTGCGTCCACAACCACGACGTGCCCCACACCGCCTCCCCGCGCGCACCGCGCCTCGGGGGCCCGCTTAGCCCGACGACCGCCGGCCGGGCGGCGCGGCCGCCTCCGGTTAGCTCACGACCCACGCCGTCCGCGCGCACGGCGCGGCCCTCCTCCTCCACCGCCACCTCGACGGAGCCCCCGATGGCCAACGACAAGATCATCCACACCAGCACCGACAGCTTTGAGGCCGAGGTCGTCGGCGCGCCCGAGGCGGTGCTCGTCGACTTCTGGGCCATCTGGTGCGGCCCCTGCAAGGCCATCGCGCCCCTGCTCGACCAGGCCGCCGACCAGTACGCGGGCCAGGTCAAGATCGCCAAGGTCGACGTGGACAAGCACGGCGCGCTGGCCGCCAAGTACGGCGTCCGCAACATCCCCACCCTGCTGCTGTTCAAGGGCGGCCAGGTGGTCGGCACCCACGTCGGCACGCTGAACAAGAGCGCGCTGGACGCCTTCCTCGTCAAGGCGATCTGAGCCGGGTGGTCCGCTGGGCGCGCGGGGCCACCGCGACGGCGCGGCACCTGCGCCCAACTCCGCGACCCCCGGTTCGACCCGCGGAGGGACAGCCGGACGCGCACCGCCGTGCCGCCGCCCACGCGAACCACCGACGGAAGGACCCATCCCGGCGGCCAGTTGGCGAGGCCAGCGCCGGCCTCCGCGGACCGACTCCGAGGACCGACTCCGCCGACCGACTCAGCCGGCGGCGCGCTTGCGGGTGCTGGCCCGGCCGACCCACTCGGCGGCGCCGCGGACCACGGCGAGCTGCGGCTCTTCGGCGACGATCACCGGCAGGCCCGCCATGCGCGAGATGGCCCGGTCGAGGCCGCTGAGGGCCGCCACGCCGCCGGTGAGCACCACGCCGGTCTCGGCCACGTCGGCGGCGAGATCGGGGGGCGTGCGCTCGAGCGTGTGCAGGACCGCCTCGGCGAGCTGCTGCACCGGCTCTTGCAGCGCGATGCGGACCTCGTTGGCGTCGAGCTCCATCGCCCGCGGGTAGCCGCTGTCGAGGTGCCGGCCCCGGACCCAGGCCGTGGGGTTGGGACCGCCCGGCATCACCGAGCCGATCGCCCGGCGGACCTCTTCGGCGGCGGCCATCGGGATGAGCAGCCCGTGGTGCTCGCGCAGGTGGTTGACCAGCGCCTCGTCGAGGTGGTCGCCGCCGACCCGCAGGCGGCGCGAGAACACGATCCCGCCCAGCGACAGCACGCTGACCGAGGTGTGGCCGGCGCCGACGTCGAGCACGAGCTGGCCGCAGGCCTCGTCGACCGGGAGGCCCGCGCCGATCGCCGCGGCGAGGGGCTGCTCGACGAGGTGGACCTCGCGCGCGCCCGAGGCCTCGGCGGACTCGCGGACCGCGCGCCGCTCGACGTCGGTCAAGGCGTGCGGCACGGCGATCGCGACCCGGGGCCCGACCCACAGCCGCCGGCCCTGGACCTGCAGCATCAGGTGGCGGAGCATGACCTCGACCACCTCAAAGTCGACGATCGCGCCCTCTTGCACCGGCTGGAGCACCCGCACGTCGGCGGGGTTCCGCCCCTCCATCTGGCGGGCCTCGGCGCCCACGGCCAGCAAGCGCCGGCGGCCGTCGCGCTCTTCGAGGATCGCCACCCGCGTCGGCACGTCGACGACCAAGCCCCGACCCACGGCGAAGATGCGCGTCGAGGCGCTGCCGAGGTCGATGGCGAGGTCGGCGCTCAGCGCGCCGAGCATGGACTGCAGCATGCGGGACCGCGGGGACAGAGGGACGGCGGGACGGCGGGTAGGGAGACGGGGCCAGCGCAGCCCTCGCACCTCAATGACTTAGCACAGCCCGCACCTGCGCTGCACCGGTCGCTGTGTCACCATCGGTCGCGCGGGAGGACGAGCCGGGCGCGTGCGTGGTGAAGGTGATGGTGGAGGAAGGGGCGTGCGCCGTCAAGACCCCGGTCCGCTATGCGCGGCCCGCGCCGCCCGCAAGCAGCCGCGGCGGCGCCCGCGGGCGGGGCCCCTCGGGTAGGATTGCGCCACCGCTCTGGAGTGCCCCGATGCGAACGCAGCCGCTCTTCCTGATTGGCCTTCTGTGCGCCATCCTCACCGCCACGGGCTGTATCCGGGCTCCCGTCACCGACCGCCTGCAGGTCTCGGTGATCCCCGAGAAGATCATGCTGCCGCTGGGGAAGAACACCTACCAGGACATGCTCAGCGGCGCGCGCCTCGTCACCAAGGGGGAAGACGTGGCGACCCTGCGCCGCGTGGGCAAGCGCATCGCGCGGGTCACCGGTGAGCCCGGCTACGGCTGGCGCTTCTCCTTGGTCGACGAGCGCGACACGGTGAACGCCTGGTGCCTGCCCGGCGGCAAGATCGCGTTCTACACCGGCATCCTGCCGGTGCTCCGCAACGAGGCGGGCATGGCCTTCGTGATGGGGCACGAGGTCGGCCACGCCACCGCCCACCACGGCGCCGAGCGGATGAGCCAGCAGCTCGCCGTGCTCGGGGGCCTGGGCGCGCTCTACCTCTACATGGACCGCAAGTCCGAGCTGACCGACCAGCAAAAGAACCTGATGATGGGCGCGCTCGGCGTCGGTGCGCAGGTGGGCTTCGTCCTCCCCTTCTCTCGCAAGCACGAGAAAGAGGCCGATATCATCGGGTTGATGTACATGTCGCGGGCCGGCTACCCGCCCGAAGAGTCGGTCGCGGTCTGGGAGCGCATGCAAGAGCAGAGCGGCGGCGGGCGCCTCCCGGCCTTCTTGTCGACGCACCCGAGCCACGAGCAGCGGCGCGCCAACCTGCGGGAGTGGATGGCCCAGGCCCACAAGCGCCACGCCCGCAACCCGCTGTCCGAGGACACCCAAAGAGCCCTCTGGCGCTGATCTTCTCGCCGAGGCCGCCGGTTTGTTCAGCTTGCCTCTCGGCCGGTCGGTCGGTATAGCGGCCGGCTGAGGTGCCTCATGTCATTGATGGACAGCATTCGGCGGAGCACAGACAGCACCGTCATGCGGCTGATCTTCGGCGGGATCGTGCTGACCTTCGTGTTCTGGGGCGCCGGCGGCGCGGGCGGTGATGGGGTCACCGTCGCCCAGGTGGGCAGCGTCATGATCACCGACGTCGAGATGAACCGCGCGGTCCGGTCCGCCGCCCGGGGCGCGTCGCTCGACGACGCGGCGGTCAAAGAGCTGACCCGCGAGGTCATCGAGCAGCTCATCGTCGAAGAGCTGCTCAAGCAAGAGGCGCGCCGGATCGGCCTCGAGGTGTCCGACGAAGAGGTCGCGCGCGCGATCATCCGCAACCCGGGCTTTCAGGACAAAGAC
>JBJONS010000616.1:0-8934 GCA_046051725.1 Pseudomonadota bacterium
ACCTGTGGCGCGCCCACCACCCCGGAGAGCGGGGCTACTCGTGGTGGTCCAACCGGGGGCAGGCCCGCGCCCTCGATCGGGGCTGGCGCATCGACTACCTGCTGTGCACGCCCGATCTCGCAGCCCGGGCCACCCGCTGTTGGCTGCAGGGCCGCAGCCCCGCGCTCTCGGATCACGCGGCGGTCTGGGCCGACTTCCGGCGGGCCTGAGCGCCCGCAGCCCTCTCGGGATCGGTGGCGCCGCAGCCTGCGCCGGTCACCCACAGGAAGGGGGCCCGACGCGTGGTCGAGCCCCCGAAGACCGTCGGCGGGGGAGCGGCCAGCGCGCGGCGCGCGGCCGGCCCCGGGCCCGCGCTCACCCGGCCACGAGCACCATGGTGGTCAGCTTGCTGAGGCCGCTGCCGTCGTCGCTGCGGATCAGCCCGCCGTCTTGGACGGTGGCGGTGCCGGTCTGGATCCAGACCTTGTCCTCGTTGCTGGTCGACCAGATCTGCAGCGTGGTGCCGACCGGCAGGCCGAGGTCGTCGTTGACGGTGAACGGCCACGCCGGGCTCACCGTGACGTCGAAGGTGCCGAGGTACCAGAGCGCGACCGGCGTGCCGGGCAGGGTGTCCCAGGGCAGGCCGACCGCGGCGGGGTCCATGCGCTTGATGGCCACGTAGGGCTCAAAGCTCGGGGAGTAGGCGCCGAAGCTCATCGCGCCGGGGTCGGCGTCGATGCTGAGGTCGCCGCCCGAGATGGTGCGCGCCGAGGCCAGGTCGTCCTTGGTGTTCCAGCCCGGCAGGACCATCGGCGCGGTCAGGTCCAGCACCTCCATGTCCGACAGCTCGACGATGGCGTGGGGCACGGCCACGTCCTCGTTGCCGAGGATCACGGCGGCGAGCGTGTGGTTGAAGGCCTCGGCCTCGGTGAAGGTGTAGGTGCCGTCGGCGGCGGTGTTCTGGGTCTTGCAGGTGTAGTGGCAGAGGCGCATCTGGGCGCCAGAGACCGGCGCGCCGTCTTCGTCGATGACCCGCCCGCTGACCGTCGCGGTGCGGGGCACGTCGACGTCGCTGTCGGCGTCGGCATCGGCGTCGGCATCAGCGTCCGCGTCGGCATCGGCGTCGGTGTCCGCGTCGGCCTCGGCGCCCGAGTCCTCGGACTTGCCCTCGTCGGTGGTGCAGGCCGAGGCCCAGAGGGGGAGGAGGAGCAGCGAGAGGCGGAGGGCTGCAGACACGGTGGCTCCGAGGTCAGGGGGAGGGGAGGGGACGGCGGCCTGCGGCGGCCGCGCGGGCTCAGCTCGCGTGGCGCTGCATCAGGTCGGCGAAGCGGGGCATGGCGGCGCCGATGTGCTCGACGGCCTTGGGCCGCAGCCCGCCGTAGGCCTTGACCAGCACCTTGTGCTGGCTGCGATCCGCGCGCTGGTCGGTGATCTGCAGCAGCGCGTTGGCCACGTCGGCTTGCCGGCGCACGAAGTAGCTGCGGGGCGCCTCGCCGCGGGTCTGGCAGTCGTGCCAGAAGGGATCGACCTGGTGCGAGAAGTCGTCGAGCAGGGCGTCCATCGACGCGCGGATCATGTCGGGCCGCAGGCTGCGGACCGACTTGTAGGCCGCCTTGACCGCGAGCCCGGTCAGCCCGCCCTTGTCGTCGACCTCGGCCTCGATGAGCCGCTCACAGTCGTCGAGCACCCGGGCCCGGCGCCCGCTGTCTTTCACCACGTCGGCCAATGAACCCATGGGCTCCTCTCCTCGTGCGGCGCAGCCCGCCTCTTTGGCCGAGCGTAGCCCGCCGTGGATCGGGCCGCAGCGGGCGGGGGCTCCGGCTCAGTCGTTGTAGCCGGGGCACTTGGGCTCGAAGCTGTTGCCACCCAGCTCTTTGATCCAACTGGCGACGTACTTCTTGCCGAAGCAGGAGTAGCCCCCGGCCTGGCGCTGGGCGGCCTCGACGCAGGCGAAGCTGCGCTCCCAGTCGCGGTCGTTCTGCGCGCGGATGATGTCCGACGAGGGCACCTTGTCGACCATCCCCTCTTTCAAGTAGGTCTTGACCCAGAAAGGAATGGCGTCGCAGAGGGCCTTGGACGCCTCGGGGCCCGCGGTGCCCTTGAGCGCGCCGAGGATGGCCGCGCGCACGTCCGCGTCGGGCTGCTCGATCATCGCGGCGGCCCGCAGGCACGCGACGTTCTCGGGCTTCTTGGTGCCCTTGAACGCGTTGATCGCCACCGCGCGGACCTCGGGGCTCGCGTCGCTGACCATCGCCTTGCAGAGCAGCTCGTCGGCTTCGGGCACGCCGTGGCGCTTGAGGCCGACCATCGCCGCGCCGCGCACGGTGCCGTCGGCGTCGGTGGACGCGGCGGCGCGCAGGGCCTCGGTCACGTCGGGCTCGACGAGGGCGGCGAGGCCGCGCGCGGCGAGCTTGCGCACCGCCGCGTCGGGATCTTTGCCCAGCAGCGCGATCTGCTCGGCCTTGGTGGCCGCCGAGCCGCCGATGGCCTCGAGCGCCCGCAGCCGGACGCTGGTCTCGGTGGCGGTGTCGAAGGCGATCGCCCCCAGGGCCTGGCGGGCGACCGGCGCGGTCATCGTCGTCAGGAAGCCCACCGCCATCGCGCGCTCCTTGAGGTCGGGCTTCTTGGCCACCTCGACCGCGCAGGCGGCGAGGTCGTCGCGGGTCGTGCGCTGGATGCCCTCGACCACCTTGGGATCCCAGCCGAGGCGCTCGGCGAAGGCCCCGGTGGTGATCGCCTTGCAGACGCACTCTTGGGCCACCGGGTCGGTCACCGCGTTGAGCTTCTCGGCCGCGTAGCGCCGGACGTCCTCGTCGCGCATCTCGAGGCCGCGGCACAAGGTCTTGTTCTTTCCCAGCACCGCCGCCGACTCGAGGTCGTTGGTGGTGACGTTCGCGGGCGCGCGCTCACACGAGATCAGCAGCGCGGCGGCGGCGAGGCTGACCACGGCGCGCAGGGGGAGGAGGGGGGCGGTTCGCATGGGGGCTCCAGGGCGGGCCGTCACCGGCGCGGTGGGGGAGGGGAGGCTACGCGCCCCGGTGGCGCCCTGGGGCGCGCCGGGAGGAGGCTTTGCAGCGCTCTTTCATTGTCGGCGAGCACAGCTCGCGGCTGGGGGCGCTCGCACGTTGGCCGCCGCCGGTCTATAGTGGCAGAACGGCCGCGGCCGGACGCGCGCGGGGGCCGCAGCAGCGGCATCCCTGTGGGCGGTCCGCGCAGCGATCTCCTCCCCTCCCATCTGTCCACCCGCGCGCCTCGCGCAGGCCGCCGCCCCGGCGGTGGCCGTCCGGCGCCCCTGCACCGTCGCCGCGCTGGGCCCGTCCGCCCCGCCCTTTTGGAGCCCCCATGAGCCTCCCCGTCACCCTCGCCGCCCTGCTCGTCGGCGGCTCCGTCCTCTCCGGCTTCGTGCTCGGCGCCTCGCGCCCCGCTCCCCCGCTGGACTCGGGCGCCACCGACAGCGGCGCGGTGGACACCGGCGGCGCGACGGACACGGGCGGCGCGGTCGACACCGGCGGCGCGGTCGACACCGGCGGTGTGGTCGACACCGGCGGCGCGGACGGTGCAGACGGCGCGGACGGTGCAGACGGCGCCGATGGTGCGGACGGTGCAGACGGCGCCGATGGTGCGGACGGCGCCGATGGTGCAGATGGTACGGATGGCGAAGACCTCGAGCCCGTCGAGATCGACACGGGGATCGGCGCCTTCGACGAGGACGCGGTGGGCTCGGCCCCGGCCTTCGACGAAGAGGCCTCCAAGGGCTGCGGCTCGGACGACGAAGAGGCCGGCATCCTCGCGCTGGGCCTGATCGGCCTCGCCAGCCTCGGCCGCCGCCACCGCCGCCGGTCCTGAGCGGCGCGGCGCCCGACACAGGGCGCCGCTCCTCCCGCTCCGCACGCGCCGAGGCCGCCGGTCACCACCGCGCGGCCTCTGTCGTCTGCAGCAGCGGGCGGCGCGCTGCGGGCGCCTAGGCCTGGACGCGCTTCGCCAGGATGGCCGCCACCGGGCCCATCTCGTCGGCCTGCAGCGTCGCGTACGACAGGCGCAGGTTCTGTCCAGCGCCGGCGCTCACCAGCCCGAGGCCGTCGGCGAGCAGCGCGCGCCGCAGCGCCTCGGGCTCGCCCCGGACCGGCAGCAGCGCGAAGAAGGCCGCGTTGAAGGGCCAAGCCTCGACGCCCTCGGCCGCCAGCGCCCCCCGCAGGGCCCGCCACCGGCCTGCGAGATCGGCGTGCAGCACGTCGCGCTGCGCGTCGATCTCGGGGTCAGCGAGCGCGGTCGCGACCATCGCCTGGGCGGGGCTCGAGGCGCAGGACACGCTCACCCGGACCGCGGCTGTCAGCTTCTCTTCGAGCGCCGGGGCGGCCTCGGCGGTGGTCGCGAAGGTCGCGAACGCCACCCGTCCGCCGAAGAAGAACAGCTCTTTGGTGGCGCCGTCGGCGCTGACCACCAGCAGGCGCTCGGGGTCGGCCAGCGCGCCGAGCCGGTGCAGCAGGCTCTGGGCGAGGTGGCCCTCGTCCCAGACCATGCCCTGGTAGGCGTCGTCGAGCAGCACGACCAGCGGCCCGGGCTGGGCGGCGAGCAGCTGGGCGAGCTGCTCGGCCTGGTCCAGCGTCGGCGCGTAGCCGCCGGGGTTGCTCGGCAGGTTCAGCACGACGAGCGCTGGGCCCTGCAGCGCGGCGAGGCCCTGCGCGAGCGCGTCGAGGTCGAGGCCGGCCGGCCCCACCGCCCGGTAGGTCGACAGGCGGCCCTCGGCCTTGGTGCCGAAGATGTGGATGTAGTTGTCCCAAGCCGGATCGGGCAGCAGCACGCGGGTCTCGGGGCCGACGAACAGGTCGGCGAGCAGCGAGAGGGCGTGGGTGATCCCGCCGGTCACGAAGGGCAGGCTGAGGGTGGGCGCCGCGCCCGGGGCGGCGCGGGCGGCGAGGCGGCGGGCCCAGGCCTGGCGCAGGCGGGGCAGCCCGCCCTGGGGGGCGTAGAGGAAGGCCTCGTCGGGGTCGACGCCCTGGAGCATCGGCGCCAGCGCCGGCAGCGGGGCGGCGTGGCCGTCGGCCCCGCGGAGCTGGCCGATGGTCGCGTTGTAGCGGGCGCCGGCGGCCTCGCGGCTCTGCACGGGGATGCCCTTGGGGAAGTACAGCCGGCGCCCGAGCGGCGAGAGGCAGCGGGCCGCCGCCGGGTGGGCGCGCAGCAGCGCGGCGTTGAGGTCGGCGGCGGGGTCCATGGGGGCTCCAGCGGGCGGAGGCGGTCGGGGTGCGCCGGCCAGGGCCGGGGCCCGAGCATAGCGCCCGCGGCGGTGCGGAGATCGGGCCCTGGGCCGGCGCGCGGCTGGGATAGCGGGGCGCATGCCCGTTCCCGCGCCCTCCTCCGCTCTGCCCTCTCCCGCTGGCTCCCCGTCGGCGGGCGCCGCCCCGCCGGTCCGCGCCGCGGCGACGATCTGGACCCCGCCCGCCGCCGACTTCGCCGTCGAGGCCGAGCCCTTCTACGTGCCGGTGCGCGGCGAGGTGCAGCTCTTTGAGCGCGCTTGGCAGGGCAACATCCCGGTCCTGCTCAAGGGCCCGACCGGCTGCGGCAAGACCCGTTTTGTCGCCCACATGGCCTGGCGCCTGCAGCGGCCGCTGATCACCGTCGCCTGCCACGAAGACCTGACCGCCAGCGATCTCGTCGGGCGCTTCTTGCTGCACGGCGACGAGACCGTGTGGGTCGACGGCCCGCTCACCGCGGCGCTGCGCCTCGGGGCCATCCTGTACCTCGACGAGGTGGTCGAGGCGCGCAAAGACACCCTGGTGGTCATCCATCCGCTCACCGACCACCGGCGGGCCTTGACCATCGACAAGCTCGCCACCGTGCTGCGGGCGCCGCCCGAATTCATGCTCGTGGTCAGCTACAACCCCGGCTACCAGTCGGCCCAGAAAGAGCTGAAGCCCTCGACCCGCCAGCGCTTCGTGGCGCTCGACTTCCAGCACCCGCCGGCCGAGGTTGAAGAGGCGGTCATCATCACCGAGGCCGGCGCCCCGCCCGAGCTGGCCCGCCGCCTGGTCAAGGCCGCGGCGCGCATCCGCAACCTGACCAGCCGCGGCCTCGAAGAGGGCGTCTCGACCCGCCTGCTCGTGCACTGCGCCCGGCTCATCGCGCTCGGGGTGCCGCCGGCCGACGCCACCGCCGCCGCGCTCTCCCGCGCGCTGTCCGATGACGCCGATCTCCAGGCCTCGGTGCGCGAGGTCGTGGCGGACTTCTTTTAGGCGACCTGGCCGCCCGCGGCGCGGCGGGTCCGTCCCCAGCCACCGGCGGCCCTCCCGGCGGACCCTGTGCGAGGTGAACCTTGAGCACGCCACTCTCGCGCGTGGCCCGCCGCCTCGCCCCGGGGCTGCGCCAGGCCGGCGCGCGCTTGGGCGACGCGCTCGACGGCCTGCTCAGCGGGGCCCGGGCCGGCGACGCCGGCGCGGCGCTGCGCCTCGGCCTCGTCGATCCGACGCTGGGCCGGCGCTTCCTCGAGCAGCAGGCCGCGCTCAGCGCGGTGCTCGGGCCCGAGGCGACCCGCGCGGTGGGCGAGCTGGTCCGGGTCGTCGCCCGCGCCGACGCCCTGGCCGCCCGGGGCCTGATCGCCACGCTGGGCGAGCAGTGCGCCCGCGTGCCCGCCGCCGACCGGCCCCGCTTCTGGGCGGCGCTGCACGGCGTCGCCGACGAGCGCCCCGCCGCGGTGGGCCTGGTGGCCCGCGCGCTGCCCCCCTTGCTGCCGCGCTTCGACGACGCCGCGCTGGCGCGCTTCCTCGCCGAGGGGCTGACCCTTTTTGACCGCTCGGCCAGCGTGGCCGAGGGCTTTCTGCGCCTCGACGGCCAGCGGGCCCAAGGCGTGGCGGCCGGGCTGCGGCCGGGGCTGGCGCTCAGCGAGGTCCAGCGCACGCTGAGCCTCTACGCCGCGGCCCACTGCGGGGGCGACGTCGCGGTGCGGGCGGCCCCGGCGGCCCGGGCCGGCGCCACCGACGGCCGCAGCGTGCTGCTGCCCGAGCACGTCGACCACTTCGGTGATGAGCGCGACTTTTTGCTCTACCGGGTCTGGACCGCCCGGGCGGCCGGCTTCCTCGAGTTCGGCACGCTGGACGTCGATCTGGCGGCGGTGCCGGCGCCCACCGCGGCGGGCTGGCCCGAGCCCCGCGCCGGAGAGGTCGAGCTGGAGCGCTTCCTGCGCGCCCTGCCCAACCCGAGCCTCGCCCGCGACCTCTTCTTGCTCATCGAGGGGGCCCGGGTCGAGGCCCACGTGCGCGAGGCCTACCCCGGGGTCGGCCGGGACATGGATCAGCTCGGGGCGCTGTGGCGCCCGGCCCGCCCGCCCCTGCTGGGCCTCGCGCCGGCCGAGCAGGCGGTCGAGCTGCTGCACCGCCAGCTGCGCGGCCTGCCCGCCGAGGCCGCGCCCGATCCGCGGGCTTCGGCCGCCGCCGCCGCGGCCTGGTCCGCCGCGTCCCCCCTGCCCGGGCCCGGGGCGGGCGTCGACGACAGCCTGCGGGCGGTGCTGGCGGCCTACCCCCACCTCGACGCGCTGCTGCGGCGCGTCGATCCCGAGCGCCTGCAGCCGCCCCGGCCCGGGCGGGGCAGCGGCGATGGCCGGCGCGACCCCGAGGCCGGCGCGCCCCGCGGCGGCGCCCCCCAGGCGGCGGCGGGGGGCCAAGCCGAGGCCCAGCGCGGCTACCAGCCCATGTCGGCCGACCCGACCGCGGCCGGCCTCGAGCTCAGCGGCCTCGCGCCCGAGCTGCGGGCCGACGAGGACGCGGCCCGGCGCCTGCTCGAGCGCCTCAGCCAGCGGGCGCCCGAGGCCAGCCTGCGCGAGGCCCGGGCGATCGTGCGCGATGGCGCCCGTTTTGAAGAGGTCGAGGCCCAGCTCGAGCGCCAGCAGGCCCCGGCCGGCCCCCTGCGCGAGCCCGAGGCGCCGGCGCCGGCGCTGCCCGAGGACGGCCGCGGGGCGGCGGCGGCCGGCGGCGCGCCCGACACCGACAGCGAGGCCCTTCCCGACGAGCACCGCTACCCCGAGTGGGACCACGGCCAGCAAGACCACAAGCCGGCCTGGGTGCGGCTGCGCGAGCGCAAGGTGCTGCCCGGCGACCGGGCCTTCCTCGACAGCTTTGATGCCCAGCACGGCGCTTTGGTGGGCCGGGTGCGGCGGGCCTTCGAGGGCCTGCGCCCGGCGTCCCTGCGGCCCGAGCGGGGCCTGCTCGACGGCGAGGAGCTCGACCTCGACCGCGTCGTCGCCGAGCGCCTCGACCGCCGCGCCGGCCAGGGCGCCGAGGGGCGGGTCTACCAGCGGCGCCGGCCGCGCGACCGCGAGGTGGCGGTGGCCTTCCTCGTCGACCTGTCCTCGTCGACCAACGAGGTCGTGAACGCCGCCGGCAAGCGCATCATCGAGGTCGAGAAAGAGGCGCTGCTGCTCACGGTCGAGGCGGTGAGCGCGGTGGGCGACGCCTGCGCGGTCTGGGGCTTCTCGGGCTACGGCCGCGACCAGGTCGCCTTTTACGAGGCCAAGGGCTTCGATGAGCCTTGGGACGACGTGCAGCGCCGCCGGGTGGCCCGCCTGGGCTGGAAGATGGAGAACCGCGACGGCGCCGCCATTCGCCACGCCACCGCCCGCCTCGCCCGCCAGCCGGCCCGCACCCGGCTGCTGCTGCTGCTGTCGGACGGCCGGCCGCTCGACTGCGGCTGCGACCAGTACCGCGACCGCTACGCCCAAGAAGACACCCGGGCGGCCCTGCTCGAGGCCCGCCGTCAGGGGGTCCATCCCTTCTGCATCACGGTGGACCCGGCGGGTCCGCAGTACCTCAGCCGGGTGTACGGCGAGGGCGGCTACCTCGTGATCGACCGCGTCGAGCAGCTGCCCGAGAAGCTGACCACCGCCTGGCGGCGCCTGCGGGGCTGAGGGGGCGCGGGGCCCGCGCGGGCGCCTGCGCCGCCCTCCGCGCTCGCCCGCGGGGCCGGCCG
>JBJONS010000617.1:0-4732 GCA_046051725.1 Pseudomonadota bacterium
GCCGAGGCCGCGCTGCAGGCCGCGCTCGAGGCCGAGCCGCCGGGCGTCGTGCTGGAGCTGCCGGGGCCCTGGGGTCCGCCCAGCTGATGCCGGCCGACAGCGTTTCGGCTCCGGCCGCCCCAGGGTGCGGGCAACGACGCGCCAGGTCTCGGGGCGACCCGTTCATCGCCTGCCCCGGCGCCCTGACGCGCCGCCCCCGGCGTGAACCAACGAGGGGACCCTCGACCGCGCGCCCGACCTCGTCGGTGCAGAGAGGTCAGCGTCGCAAGCGCGCGCCGAGTCGAGGCAATCCGCCATCAGCGCCGCGGGGGGCCGCCCTCGTCAGCCCTCGCTGTCCCGCATCCGGTAGCCGACGCCCGGCTCGGTGAGCAGCAGCTGGGGCCGCGAGGCCTCGACCTCGACCTTGCGCCGCAGCTCGGCCATGTGCACGCGGACGTAGTGCGCGTGGCCGGCGTAGGCGGGCCCCCAGACCTCGCGCAAGATCTGGTCGTGGGTCAGCACCCGCCCGCGGTGGCGGGCGAGCAGCACCAGCAGCTTGTACTCGATGGGCGTCAGGTGCAGCTCGACCCCGTCCCGCCGCACGAGGCGCGCCACTTGGTCGATCTCGAGCGAGCCCGTCCGCAGCACCGGGGTCTGCGCGGCGGTGCCCTCGGCCCGCCGGCAGATCGCCCGCATGCGGGCCAGCAGCTCGTTCACGCCGAAGGGCTTGGTCAGGTAGTCGTCGGCGCCCGCGTCCAAGGCGACCACCTTGTCGTCCTCGCGCCCCCGGGCCGAGATCACCAGCACGGGGACCCCGCTCCACCCGCGCAGCTCCCGCACGAGGTCGAGGCCATCCCCGTCGGGCATCCCCAAGTCGAGCAGCAGCACGTCGGGGTGATGGGTCGTGAGCATGGCCATCGCCTCGCGCAGCGTGCCCGCCTCGATCACGCGCCAGCCCTGCGCGCCCAGCGCCGCGCGCATGAAGCGCCGCAAGGGCGCCTCGTCCTCTGCGATCAGCGCGGTGCCTCGCTCCTCAGCCATCTGCGCCCTCCGTTCTCCCGGACCTGTCCTCAGCGGCCCCGGGGGGCCCCTCGGGCACCCCGCCCGGCAGCCGCACTGTAAAGCAGGCGCCGCCGGTGGGCAGGTCTTCGGCCCAGATCGAGCCGCCGTGGGCCTCGGCGACCCCCTTGCACACCGCGAGGCCGAGGCCCGCGCCGTGCCGTGCGCCGCTGTCCCCTTGGATGAAGCGCGAGAACAGGCGCTCAGGTGGCCCCGGCGGCAGCCCCGGACCCGCGTCCATGACGCGGAGCTCGACCCAGCTCCCCGACCCCCGCGCCCGCAGCGTGATCGGCGCACATGCCGGGGTGTACCGCGCTGCGTTCTCGAGCAGGTTCACGAAGATCTGCTCGGTGACCACCGGATCGACGTGCAGCAGCGGGCAGTCGTCGCTGACCTCGACCCGGATCGGGCGGGCCCCCAGCGGCCCCTCGAGGCGCGAGAGGGCCGAGCCGATCAGCTCGTCGGCGGGCACCCAGTCGCGCCGCAGCCGCAGCGCGCCCGCCTCGAGCCGGCTCAGCTCGAGCAGGTTGCACAGCAGGCGCTCGAGGCGCGCGGCCTCGTCACAGATGCCGTCCAGCAGCTCGCCACGGGCCACGGGGTCCGATGGGGGAAGGTCGCGCAGCGTGGTCGCCGCGCCGGTGATCGACGCCAATGGGGTGCGCAGGTCATGCGACACCGCCGAGAGCACCGAGGACCGCAGCTCTTCGGTCCGGGCCTTGGCCTCGGCCGCCTGGGCCTGCTCGGCGAGCTCGACCCGCAGCAGGGCCGCCGCCACCTGCCGGGCGGCCAGCTCGAGCAGGCCGCGCTGCTCGATGTCCAGCGCGCCGGGGCCCGCCGGTGCGAGGGCCAAGGCCCCGCGGGCCTCGCCGAGGGGCAGGGCCAGCACCTCGGCCCCGGGTAGGTCGGCGGTGCCCCGGCCCGCCGGGCGCTGGTGATCGACCGCCCACCGGGCGACCGCCTCGTCCTTGGGCTCGAGCAGGCGACCAGGGGGCTCTGCGGCGATGACGTGCAGCGCGCCATCTCCGCGGGATCTGAGCAGCCAGGCCCGACCCGGCACCAGCTCGGCGCAGCGCGCGACGGCGACCGCGGCCAGCGCCTCGGCGGTGCCCGAGCCGGCCAGCGCGCGGCTCAGCGCGTACAGCGCCTGGGTGCGCCGCTCGCGGGCCGCGCTCGCCCGCTCTTGCTGGCGCAGGCGGCTGGCGAGCTCAGACACCCCGAGCGCGACGGCGAACATCGTCGCAAAGGTGAGGATCGAGCGCGGGTCGCGCACCGAGAAGGTGTAGAAGGGCGGCACGAAGAAGAAGTCATAGACCGCGACCCCCAGCGCCGCGGCGAGCAGGGCGGGGCCCCGGCCGCCCCGCGCGGCCGCCAGCACCACCGGGGGCAGGAACAGCAGCTCGAGGTCGGGCAGGTCGAGGGTCGCCCGCACGGCGGCGGCGGCGCCCGCGGCGAGCCCCACCGCGCCCACCGCGAGGCCCCAGGGGGCGGGCCCCGCGGGCGGGAGCGCGCCTGCGGACGACACGGGCCCCAATCCTCCCCCGGTTGGCTCGGCGGCCCCGGTCAACACGTGTACGTCGATGTCGCCCGATGCCCGCACCAGCGCGTCGAGGAAGCTGCCCCGCAGCCGGTCGATCAGGGCCGTCCGCGTCGGCTTGCCCACCAGCACACGGGTCACGTTGCGGGATCGCGCCGCGGCAATGATGGCCTGCGCGGGATCGGTCGACTGCAGCCGCAGCACCTCGCCGCCCAGCGCCTCGGCCTGGCGCAGGTGGCCCTCAAGGCGCGAGAGCTGGGCGGGCGACTGCAGCGGACGGCTGGGGTCATCCACCGTGACGGCGAGCCACGGGCAGCGCAGCTCTGCGGCGAGGCCGGCGGTGGCCCGCACCAGGCGCCCGGACGCGGGGGCTGCGCTCAAGCAGACCAACAGGCGCGGGGTGGCGGGCAAGGTGGCGGCGACCCCATGGTCTGCGCGGTAGGCGCGGAGGTCGTCGTCGACCCGGCGCGCGGCGCGGCGCAGCGCCAGCTCGCGCAGGGCGTGCAGGTTGCCCTCTTGAAAGAAGTGCTGGCGGGCGCGCTCGGCTTGGGCGGGCACATAGACCTTGCCCTGGCACAGGCGCTCGAGCAGGGCCGGCGGCGGCAGATCGACGACCTCAATGGTGTCCGCGCCGTCGATCACCGCGTCGGGCACGGTCTCGCGCACGGTCACCCGGGTGATGCGCGCCACCGCGTCGTTGAGGCCCTCGACGTGCTGCACGTTGAGCGTGGTGAAGACGTCGATCCCGGCGTCGCGCACCGCCTCGACGTCCTGCCAGCGCTTGGCGTGGCGGCCCCCGGGCGCGTTGGTGTGCGCGAGCTCGTCGATCAGCGCGAGGGTCGGCCGACGGGCCAGCAGGCCGTCGAGGTCGAGCTCCTCGAGAGCCTTGCCCCGGTGGCTGACCGACCGCAGGGGCTGTTGGGTGAGGCCGGTGATGAGGGCGCGGGTGTCTTCTCGCCCATGGTGCTCCACCACGCCGATCACGACGTCTTCCCCCGGTTTGCGGGCCCGCTCGCGGGCGGTCGTGAGCATGCGCCAGGTCTTGCCCACGCCCGGGGCGAAGCCGAAGAAGATGGTGAGGCGACCGCGGTGGGCCGCGCCCTCTTCGGCCTGCACCCGGCGCAGCAGCGCGTCGGGATCTGGCCGCGCCCGCTCGCCCGCGCCGCTCATCGGCCGCCTGCCGCGGGGATGGGGCAGGCCTCGGCGAGCGCGAGGTTGAGCAGCAGGACGTTCACGCGGGCCTCGCCGAAGATCCCGAGCGCGCGGGGGGCGGTGTGGGCGGAGATGAGGGCGTCGATGGTGGCGGGGCTGCAGGCGCGACCCTCGGCCACGCGGTCGCGCTGGTATCGCGCTGCGGCTGGGGAGAGGTGGGGGTCGAGGCCGCTGCCCGAGGCGAGCAGCAGCTCGGCGGGCGGGGCGCCGGCGCCGGGGTGGGCCGCCCGGAGCGCCGCGTGCCGCGCGGCCACCGCCGCGTGCAGGGCGGGGTTGCTCGGCCCGAGGTTGCTGCCGCTCGACGCCGCCGGGTCGTAGGGGGTGGCCGTGGCCGAGGGCCGGGGCCAGAAGTGGCCCGGGTCGTCGAAGGGCTGCCCGACCAGCGCCGCGCCGCGCACCGCGCCGTCGACGGTGACCAGCGACCCGTTCGCTGGGCCCGAGAGCAGCAGCTGGCTCAGCACGGTGATGCTCAGCGGATAGATGACGCCGCACAGCCCCGTCAGCGCGAGGGTGAGGGCGAGAGCAGGGCGCAGGATCGACCACATGGGGGCTCCAGGGCTCAGACCAGGCCCGAGCGGGTCAGGACCAGATCGATGAGCTTGATGCAAGGGAAGGGGAGGATGACGCCGCCGAGGCCGTAGACCAGCAGGTTGCGGCGCAGCAGCGCGGCGGCGGGCGCGGGACGGACCTGCACCCCGCGCAGCGCCACGGGGATCAGCGCGATGATGATCAGCGCGTTGAAGATCACCGCCGACAGCACCGCGCTGGTCGGCGAGCCGAGGCGCAGCAGGTCGAGGGCGCCGAGCGCCGGGTAGGTGGTCACGAAAGCCGCCGGGATGATCACAAAGTACTTGGCGACGTCGTTGGCGACGCTGAACGTGGTCAGCGCACCCCGGGTCACCAGGAGCTGTTTTCCGATCTCGACGATGCGCAGCAGCTTGGTGGGGT
>JBJONS010000618.1:0-14970 GCA_046051725.1 Pseudomonadota bacterium
TCCCCCTGATCTCGGCGGTGCGCAACCCCGCGCCCACCACCCTGGGCAGCGCCCGCGAACGCGACGAAGAGTGCATGGACCGCCTCTTCGGCCCGCAGGACGGCCTGCCCATCCTGCCCGGCGACTGGGAGCGCCACCTGCGCGCCCGCCTGGGCGCCCGCGGCCGGGACTGGATCGTGCGGGTCTGGGGCCACGCCGAGCGCAGCTTGCTCACCACCCACCTCTGGCCGGTGGCCGCGCCCCTCGATCCGAGCGCGGCCGAGCCGGCCCGGGTGCGGGCCGAGCTCGAGCGGGCGGGCCCCGAGACCTTGCTGGTCGTCATCGGCCCCCGCCGCGGCGAGATCAGCGAGGCCGACGTCGACTGGGCGCGCCAGGTCATCGAGGCCGCGGTCGCGCGGGTCCAGCAGCGCCTGCCGAACATCCGCCGCGCGGTCGTCGCCCGCCTCTGGCCGCTGATCGTCGACGTCGGCGACCAAGACCCGCCGACCGCCCTGCCGACCTTTGACGCCCAGATGGTCATCGGCGGCACGCTCGAGGACGCCCAGGGCCGCCGGGCGCCGGCGCCGCTGCACGGCATCTTCCTCAACGCCGCCGTGGTCGACGTCCGCGGCCAGCAGCGGGAGGCCCGGTGACCGACCGCCCGTCCGGCCCCGGCCCGGGGCGCTCCGGCCCGCCCGCCGAGACCGACGCGCAGCGCAGGTGGGCCCGCGGCGCCGCCGCGCGCCTGCCCGAGGCCGCCTGGGCGCACGCCGCCGCCAGCGGCCGGCTCGAGGGGGTCCGCTGGGTCGAAGACCGGGTCGAGCCCGAGGACGGCGCCGCCGAGCCCTTCAGCGTCGAACCCGACGATGAGGGCGCCGAGCGCTTCCGCGGCTTGGTGCTCGAGGACTATCTGCCCCCCGCACAGGTCGACGCCATCCGCGCCGCCGAGCGCCGGGGCTTCCCGAGCCTGCTGCACGGGCTCAAGTACGCGCTCGCCGAGCCCGCCTGGCTGGTCCGCACCCGGTCCTCGCTGTGGTCGCCCACCTCCCCGCGGCCGCTGCTGCTCCGCTCGCTCATCGAGGCCTATGGGCTCGGCGTCGAGCTGCACCGCGGCGACGCCGAGGTGCTGGCCCGCCTCGCGGCCCGGGTGCACCAGTGGTACCCGCAGCGCGGCCACCTCGGCTACGCCCGCCGCCTCGTCGACGCGGCGGGCCTCAAGACCAGCTCTGAGGACCTGCTGCACCGCGAAGACAGCGGCCCGCTCCCCCGCACCGCCCGCGACGAGGTCTTCGCCGGGCACGCGGCCGTCTGGTGGGGCGCCCGCCAGCAGCCGGGCGCCCAGCAGCACTTGCAGATCCGCGACGGCATGCTGCGCTGCCAGCCCGCGACCGGGCCGGGCTTTGCGCTCCTGCAGGAAGATGTGCTGTTGTCCTGGCAGCGGCCGCCGCAGCCCCCCGCGGCCGCGCTCGCGGGCGCCGTCTCCTTCGCGGACGGGTGGTGCAGCCCGCCGCCTCTGCCCAGCCCCTCCCCAAGCGCAGCCCCAGCGGCCGCGGAGCCTGCCCTCGACGGCTCGGCTCTCCGGCTGCTGCCCGCCTGGACCAGCCTCCGCGTGGCCGCGGTGGAGAACGTCGGATGACCCAGTTTTTTGAGAGCCGGTTCCGCCCCCGCGACGGGGCGCTGCTCGACCTCGACAGCCTCGTCGCCCTCTCCCACGCCCCCGGTCAGGTGCTCGGCGCGCAGCTGCTCGCCCGCTGGCCAGGCGCGACGAGCATGGTGCTCGAGGGCCTGCAGATCATCAGCACCGTCGGCGGCCCCGAGGTCGAGGGCCCGCCCGGCACCAAGCGCCCCGACAGCACCCGCGACTCGGTGCTGGTCAGCCCAGGCACGGCGATCGTGACCGGCGCCGACGGCCTCCCGACCGTCGTGCGGCTGCAGCGCGAAGAGAGCGTGCCCTGGCCGGTGCCGAAGCTCGGGAGCGCCGTCGCCGGCGTGCTCGCGCTGCTCGTCGAGGAGCAGCCCGAGTCGGCCGCCGGGGGCTTGGCGGTCGCCCGCAGCCGCCTGCGGGTGCGCCTCGGCTTCGCCAAGCTCGACCAGGCCCACGCCCCCAACATCCTGCCGCTGGCCCGCAGCATCGGCAACAGCCGGGACTGGGCCACCGACATCCGCCGCCTCGTGCCGCCCGAGGACCCGATCGTCCAGGGTCTGGTCATCCAGATCAAGAAGCTCGAGGCCCGCATGTGGGACGCCGACCCCAAGGGCTCGGTCTGGGACAACGCGGTGCTCGGCCGCGACTGGAAGCGCTACCAGACGGTCGCCGCCGCCGCGCTGCAGGCGGCCACGATGCAGCTGCAGACCATGGCGATGACCACGCAAGAGCGGGTGCGCCTGATGACGCACCTGCGCCGGCAGCTCCGCGACAGCGTCGAGGAGATGGCCGACATCATCGGCAGCCACATCGGCCGCCCCGAGTACGCCGACGCCTACCGTCCCGTCGTCGAGCTCTGAGGCCTGGCGGCCCAGGCGCGCGCGCCGCGCCCGGCCCGCCCCTTGACCCTCTCGCACCCGCAGGGGCCCCGTGGCCGACCCACTCGTTCAGCTCACCCGTTGGAAGGTCCAAGAGACCGCGCTCGAGGTCGGTGCGCCGATGATCGGGCTGGGCGCTGCCTGGACCGTGGCCTACCGCCTCGCCGTGCTGCCCAGCGGCGGCCGACCGCTGACGCCGGTCGAGCTCAGCGTGATGATCGTCGCGCTGGGCGCGGTCACCGGCTGGGCGATCTCGCGGCAGCTGTTCCTCGCCGGGCGGCGCCGGCCGGGCTCGCACCTGATCTTCGGGCTGATCATCGGGTTCTTGATCCTCGCCGGGATGAGGGCCGCCGTGACCCGCGGCTTCGCGTCGCGCTGCGCCGACCCCATCGGCGGCGTGACCACCACGCTCGAGGGTCAAGACCGCACGATCTGCCTCGTCGGCGGCGTGCCGGGGAACCCCTACCTGCCCGGCACCCAGCTGATGCCGACCTGGGGCGGCGAGCTGCCGCCCTGGACCTTCGTGCTCTACGGACTGGCGCTGACCCTCGGGGCCCTGGCCCTGCGCGACCGCCGCGTGCTCCCGACCACCGTCGTCCACAACATGCACGACAAGCTGCGGCTCGCCGCCGCGGTCGGCACCAAGGGTGTGGTCGGCGGCCTCGGCAAGAACGGCGGCGTGGTCGCCTGCGGCAACAGCACGCTGTGGGGCGAGCCCTGCGGCCAGCTCTACAGCGCCGACAAGAAGTGGGAGCACGGCGAGTGGTGCGTGCGGTGCCGGCAGCTCTTCGTGCCCAACGAGCGCAGCATCACCTTCACCTTGGTCAGCCTGTTCACCGGCGACATCGACGTGCTGAACACGATTGAGCGCCTCGATACGGTGTCCTGGCCCCGCGACAAGCGCAAGCCGCCCGACGCCCGCATCTCGGGCCAAGAGCGCTGGGTCATCCTTGGCCAGGTCACCCTGCCCGACGTGATCTCCGTCGCGCAGGCCCTCGCGCTGATCCACGACCAGCTCCCCAAGCTCGACCCGGGCAAAGACCCCCGGGTCTCCGACGCCATCAAGCTGGCCGCCGAGCGCGCCAGCCGCCTCTGCTGCTGGTTCTGGTACGGGCGCTTCAACCAGCGCCTGACCTACGCCCGGCCCTCGTCGCGGGCGCGCTTCGCCTTCGGCAGCCAGCGGCTCCGCGACGTGCTGCGCGACGCCGGCGCCGACGTGGTGCTGCAGCTCGACATCGGCCTGCTGCCTGTCGAGGTCCGCTTCGGCTTCCGCCAGACCTTCCGCGAGCCGTGGAAGCAGGCCGATGAGCAGAACTCCAAGCAAGACCTGTGGGTGCCGGTCGCGCCCTCGGGCAAGGCCGCCGCGACGGGCCTCTGGGTCGACCGGATCGAGGGCGAGGCCCTGCGCGCCTGGCTCTCCACCGAGCGGCGCCGCGAGGCCGAGGCCCGCGGGGTCAGCACGCCCCTCCCCTACCAGTCGAGCCAGCCCGGTGACCGGCGCCTGCCCGCCAACCCCGACGCTCCGCTCGACTATGTCCGCGTCTCGTACCTGATCGAGCGCGACCGCAGCCAGCCGGACCGCGAGGGCGCGGCCGACGAGCCGGGCTTGGTGGTCGCTTCGCCCGACACTGACGTCGATCTCACCAATGAGATCGAGATCGCGTCGGCCTGGGCCGCCGGCGACTCCATCGCCGAGTGGGAGTGGTTGGAGTGGCGCCAGGTGGAGCTGCTGCGCCAGCAGTGCCTCGCCCTGGTGCCCTACGAGGAGGCCCGATGAGCCGCGACCCCCGCCCATGGCCCCTTGACGCCGCCCATGCGCTGCTCACCCTCGCCGTCCTCGCGCTGATCGCGCTGCCGTCCCGCGCGTCGGCCTCGGCCCGAACCGAGTGCGAGACCGATAGCCGGATGACCTTCACCGTCATCGACGGCACGGGGGCCATCGTCTCCTACTTGGTGCCGGGCGTCTTCGACGCGGGCCTCAGCTGCCCGGCCAGCTTTGAGCGCACCGGCTACCGCGACGTGGACGGCGACGGCTACGCCGACCGCGCGGCCGGGGTCTGCTGCTTTGAGCAGGGCAACAGCTTCAGCGTGGTGAGCGCCACGCCCACCTTCGTCGGGTACAGCGCGACCCTGGTCTCGGCGGCGGCCGACTGCGACGACAACGACGCCGCGGTCGAGGACACCCAGACCTGGTTTCAAGACGGCGACGACGACGGCTACGGCCTGGCTGGCACCGGGCTCAGCGCGTGTGCGGCCCCGGTCGGCTACACCGGCAACAACACCGACTGCGACGACACCAACGCCTCGGTGAACCCCGCCCTGAGCGCCTACCCCGACGTCGATCTCGACGGCTACGGTGACGCTTCCGCGGTCGGCATCCCGACCTGCCCCGGGGGGCTCCCCGCCGGCCGGGTCAGCAACGCGCTCGACTGCGACGACCGCGATGACGGCGTCTACACCGGCGCGGCCGAGGTCTGCGACGGGGTCGACACCGACTGCAGCGGCGGCGGCGCGCTGCCCGCCAGCGAGCAGGACGACGACGGCGACGGCTATGTCGAGTGCGACACCGCCACGAGCAGCGTCTGGCGGGGCCGCGGCGCCCCCCGCGGCGGCGGCGACTGCGACGACGTCCACGCGACCGTCCACCCCGGCGCCGTCGAGCTGTGCGACGGCGTCTACAACGACTGCAACGACGCTCCGGGGACCTGGTCCACCGCCTCGGTCCCGCCCGACGAGGCCGACGCCGACGGCGACGGCACGGTCGAGTGCCTCCGCTCGTCGACGGTCCCCTGGCTCTCCTCCACCGAGCCGACGCCGACCAGCGGCTGCGACTGCGATGACGCCGACGTCGCGTCGTACACCGGGGGCGCCGCCGAGGTCTGTGACGGGCGCTACAACGAGTGCAGCAACCGCACGCGGTGGACCACCACCTACGCCTGCGCGTTCCGCGCCTCTGCCAGCACCGAGCCCGCGAACGAGCGCGACGACGACGGTGACCAGTACGTCGAGTGCAGCTTCGGCGCCGTCGCCTGGAACCCGGCCGACCCCACCAATGTCGCGATCGGCGGCGACGACTGCGACGACAACAACCGCAACTCGTATCCGGGGGCGTCCGAGGTCTGCGACGGCGTCCCCAACGACTGCTCGACCGCGGTCACGCCGGTCGACGAGGTCGACAATGACGCGGACGGATATGTCGAGTGCATTCGCACCGGCGCGGGCGCGTGGCGCGGCAGCGGCGCCCCGGCCGGCGGCGGGGACTGCGATGACGCCGCACCCCTGACCCGCCCCCAGGTCGAGGGCAGCAGCCCGCTGTGCATGACCGACACCGATGGGGACGGCTTCGGTGACGTCGCCGCCGCCGCGCCCGCCGTGGCCGGCACCGACTGTGACGACGCCAACCCCGCGATCAACCCCGACGCGTCCGAGACCTGCGAGACCGCCTACGACGACGACTGCGACGGCAGCCCCAACACCGAAGACGGCGCGCCGATCCCCGGCGGTGGCAGCATCCTCGGCGCCCGGGCGCTGTACCGCGACGCCGACCTGGACGGTTTTGGCGAGCTGGGCGGCGAGGTCTTCTACTCCTGCGCCCCCGAGGACGGCTTCGCCAGCAGCGCGTCGGACTGCGATGACGCCAACGCCAGCGTCTACCCCGGCGCGCCCGAGCTCTGCAACCTCGTGGACGACGACTGCGACGGCTCTCTCGATGAGCCCGAGGGCCTCGACGAGGCCATCAGCGGCTGCGTGGGGATGTACCGGGACCGGGACGGGGACGCGTACGGAGACCGCGACGCGGTGGCCTGCCTGTGCCTCGGCGGCGGCGCGAGCACCGCAGAAGCGGACGGCTTCACCTACGTGCTGGCCGCCGGCGACTGCGACGACGGCGACGACCGCACCAAGCCCCTGTCCTGCGCCGATGGCATCAACAACGACCCCGACCAAGACAGCCTGATCGACGAGAACGACCCCGACTGCCAGTACGGTCTCACCGAAGACGGCAGCGAGGTCGAGCTGCCGCTCGAGTACCTCGACGGCAACGACAACGACTGTGACGGCTTCTTGCCGGTGGTCGAGCTCGACTGCGACGACGACGGCTCGATGCCCCGCCTGCCGCAGCCCCGCCCGTGGGTGACCCAGGCCGCCCAGATCGGCCTCGGCGACTGCGATGCGGGCGTCGACGCCTCGGTCACCGACATCAGCGACGCGCTCACCTGCTGGGACAACGCCGCCCTCGAGATCGTCTGTGACCGCCGGTCGAAGCTGTGGACCTTCCGCTACGACCTCAGCGACGACGGCCACGCCGGGCGGTACACCCAAGGCAAGCGGGTCTACGCGGTCACCGGCAGCTGCCTGCGCGAGGGCGACTGCGACGACCAATGCGCGAGCCGCTGCCCCGGCGCGTCGGAGAGCTGCGACGGCCTCGACAACGACTGCTCGGACATCTTCATCGGCAGCGTCGACGACGAAGGGGGCCGCATCGGCATCCCGGCGACGCTCGACCCCGACCGGGCGGTCGGCGGCACGGTCAGCGTCAACGAGCTCGACCTCGACGGCGATGACTTCGTCAACTGCAACGACTTCCTGAGCAACGACGACGAGGTCTACCGCACCGGCGCGAGCTGCGCCGACGCGCTCACCGACGCCGCGCTGCTCACCGACTGCAACGACTACTGCGTGTTCACCACGCCCGTCGCCGAGGAGCGCTGCAACAGCTTCCTCGACCTCTGCGACTCCGAGGAGCCCGAGGGCGTGGACCGCGACGGCGACGGGTTCCGCACCTGCGGCGCCTGGTCGGCGGTCGACGGAGATGAGCTGGCCGAGGACATCTTCCTGGTCGTCTGGGCCGGCCTGGTCGACGTGGACGACGGCCTCGCCGCGCGGCGCACGCCGCCCCCCGACACCGCGACCGCGACCGACTCGGGCGGCGCGACCGGCGACTCGGCCGGCGCCACCGACACCTCGGCGGTCGACCCCGACGCGCCGGGCGGCACCCGCGACCAAGAGGTGGCCATCATCCCGGTCATCCCGCCGCGGCCCCACCCCGAGGACCCGACCCGGCCCGTGGAGTGCGATCAGCCGCTCTACGACGCCATCTACGCCCGGCTCGAGCCCACCCAGGGCCCGGACCGCACCAAGGTCCTGCTCACCGAGATCATGGCCGGCGAGCGGGACGCCACGGACCTGCTCGCGCTCTGCCCGCTGGCCACCCCGGGCAACGGCGTCGAAGAGGCGGGCGGGGCCTGCTTCACGGTCCGGCTGACCCTGCGCAGCTCCGATGATGACGACCTGCACACCCGCTTCATCGTCGGCGTCGACAGCCGCAGCGCCATCACCGACGACTGCTACCCGCACGCCGAGCAGTTCATGACCCGCGCGGTCTGGAGCCAGCGGCGCATCGAGGCCGCCCGCCGGGTGAGCGTCGAGTGGGGCTGCTACGACCTGTTCGGCCGCAGCTGCGAGGAGTCGGCCGGCAAGGTGCCGCGGACGGGCCTGCTCGACGAGCGGGCGCTGGAGCCGAAGACCCCGCTGCTCTCGGACGAGTTCATCTGGTGGCAAGAGCTGCTGCGCTACGACCCGCAGGTGCTCGTCAACAGCAGCGTCGTGAGCTGCTGGGGCGACCCGACCATCGATGAGGGCCTCGACGGCATCGAGAGCGCGTCGGGCGGCGACTGCAACGACGAGCAGCGCCTCTCCAACCGCGACGCGGTCGAGGGCCCCGGCGACATGCTCGGCTGGTTCGGCGACACCACCGCGAGCTGCGAGACCTGCCTCGACGGCTTCGACAACAACTGCGACGGCAACATCGACTGCGAAGATCCCGCCTGCGCGGCTTGCTTCGTCGGTCAGGGCCTCGGCTGCGGCGGCGGCGCCGAGAGCACCTGCCGCGGAAACGGCTGCGCCGCGGCCGAGCTCGACGAGCGCGCCCCCTGGCGCCGCTGGCCCGCCGCCGTCCTCGCCCTCGTCGCCGCCGCGGCCCTGCGCCGGCCCCGGAGTCGCGCGTGAGCTGGCTCTACGAAGGCCCCTACCCCGTGGATCTCGGCGCAGTCGGCGCCAGCGTGCGCCGCGCGCTCGAGAACGCCGAGGCGCGCCTCGGGGCGGCGCGGCAGCCGGGCGGCGGCGAGGTCTCGGGCCTCAGCAGCGCCAACCGGGGGCCGCGCCCCACCGCCGAGGGCCTGTACCTGCTGTGGAAGCCGGGCGCCCCGCCCGAGCTGTTCGGCTTCTGGCTGGTCTTTGGCAACGCCTACCTCGACCAGGGGGTCGACGGCCCGCCCGACACCGCCCCGCCCTACGTCGATGGGCTGCTGACCGCGCTGACCGAGGCGGTCTGGTGGGAGTACCTGGTGCCGGTGCGCCCCGCGCGCTGGTCGCCGGTGGTCGTGCTCGAGTGGCCCCACACCCTCGCCGCGCGGGCCACGCTGGCCCCGCCGGGCGTGGTCAGCGCCGAGCAAGGCAGCGCGCTCGAGATCAGCGCGGGCAACTGGCTCCCGCTCGGCGGCGGGGCTGCGGACGCCGCTGGTGCGGCCGCCCGCGGCGGAAAGGACCCCTGGTCGCACCTTCCGGCCGAGCGCAGCATCCTCACCGTGGTGCGCTGCACCCTCGAGAAAGAGGGCAACCTCGCCCGCGGCCGGTGGACCCTGGTCGACCCCTACGCGCTGGCGGCCGAGGGGCCGGCGAGCGGGCGCCCGGTCGGCCTCGCCCAGTGGCTGGCCGCGGCCCAAGCGGCGGTGCCGACCTCTCCCCTGCCCTCGATCCAGGACCCCGACCGCGTCGCCCGCCACGCGCTCGGCCCTCCGCTGGCCCTGCCCGAAGACCGGGTCGGCTTCCCCAGCTCGGCCTGGCTGACCCGCGGGCTCGCGTCTTGGCCCTCGACCCCCGCCGACCTGACCCACGGCGCGCTGCGCGACCGCGACGTCGGCGCCCGCTGGAAGGCCCAGGTCAAGCAGGTGCTGGCGAGCACGCTGGGCGTCATGTCGGTGACCCTCGGGGTGGCCCTGGTGGTCTACGCGCTGAGCCGCCCGGCCGAGGGCGACGCCGAGAAGCCCACGCCGCCGCAGCCCCAGCCCGCGCTGTCGGTCTGCTCGCCGTCTGACGCCCAGTTCATCAACGAGCTGCGCTGCCAGGTCGACGCGCTCTCGGGCACCGGCGACGCCAGCCGCACCCACTGCGCCGACCGCGCGTCGATCGCCGAGGTGCCGGCGACGCCCGGCGATCTGCAGGCCGCCTGGTGTGGCCTGCGCGACCGCGACGCCGACGTCTGGGTGGCGACCATCTCGTCGGGCGACAAGAAGAAAGAGGTCCCCTGGGCCGATCTCGCCGCCGCCCGCGCCTGCTTCAACGTGCTCGGCAAGCCCTACCGCTACGGCTTCAACCTCGACCCGAGCGCGGGCCCCGGCGCGACCCGCGTCGCCGACCCCGAGCTGCTGCTGCTCGACGAGAGCCTGAAAATCCAAGGCCTCGTCAGCGTGGTCGCCGAGCTCGACCAGACCTGCGACCAGCTCCGCCCCTGGCTGCTGCGCCAGACCCAGGGCGCCATCCTGGCCACCCACGTCGGAGAGCCGGCGCTGATCAGCCGCCCGGCGGTCGACGGCCCCTCCGCGCTCCGCTCGCTGGTCTCGGGCGCGGCGATGGAGGGCCTCGCCCAGTCGGAGTCCTCCTGCTTCCAGCACGGCATGTCCTACGGGATCACCGAGTCCTGGCAGCAGGACGGGCTCGGCGTCCGACCGCCGCAGCGCTACACCGAGCTCTGCCGCCGCAGCGTCAGCCCGATCTCGATGCCCGACGGCGCCGAGGCTGCGGTCGGCGGCAGCGCGGCCGACGATCTTGAGGCCACCCGGGTGGCCTGGGCCAAGATCGGCGGCCCGGCCGATCCGGCCCAAGCCCCGCTGGTCGAGCGCTACATGGCCTCGCGCTTCGCCGGCGGGCGGGCCATCCCCAAAGAGGGCGACGGACCGACCTGGGCCTGCCACGCCGCGCTGGTCGCCGGCGAGGGCGAGCCGGTGCTCGGCGCGCTGGGCCTCTGGGAGGTCCCGGTCGGGGTCCCCCAGAGCTACAACGTCCGCCGCGGCGCCGTGGGCCAGCAGCTCGCCTTTGACGCGGCGCTGGGCTTCCTCGACGCCGACAGCAACGGGCTCGGGGCCTGCTGGCGCATCGTCAAAGACCTCACGCTGACCTACCCGCGGGTGCACCCGCTGCTCGGCCCGCCCGAGCAGCCCTGGCCCAGCGTCGAGCAGCAGGTCTGCGGACAGGCCTGCGCCGCCGCCTACCACCTGCGCCCGCTGCCCGAGGGCGCGACCTGGGTCACCCCCCTCGAAGACCTCCGGCT
The DNA here is from genome assembly GCA_046051725.1 of Pseudomonadota bacterium. Lineage (GTDB taxonomy): Bacteria > Myxococcota_A > UBA796 > UBA796 > UBA2385 > JAEUKK01. Next base: position 10,829 of record JBJONS010000618.1, read on the forward strand.
CTGCCTCGACGGGGGTCCTCCGCGCCTCGACGAAGGCAACCGACGCCTCGACCGCCTTCAGCTCCCCTGGAACCCGGCCAAGGACGGCGGGTGGAAGCCCGCCCGGGCGTCCGAGCTCTGCGCCTTCCACGTCATCGCCCAGGGCTACCTGCCCCCTCCGGTGGTGGTCGGCGAGATCCCGAGCCAGCTCTGGGCCGGCACCGGCACCCGCAACAGCCAGCTCGCCGGCGGGCCCGACGGCACCGCCCAAAAGAGCGCGCTGGCGCTCTCGAGCGTCGGCAAGGCCCGCAGCATCAACTCGTGCGGCCACGTCGCGGCCCAGTGCATGGTCGCCGGAATGCTCGACGTGATGGGCCAAGACCGCTACCGGGCCTATGAGTGGTCCACCGCCTGGAACCGCGACGTGCTCGCGCTCGTCAACCCCGACTCGCGGGGCGGCGACGGCCGGGTCAGCGTGATGAACGACAGCCCCTGGTGCGGCCTCATCCAGCCCTTCGTGAGCCGCGACGGCCGCCTGCCCGAAGGCCAGCTCGACTACCCCTGCGCCTTCGGCGTGGAGGAGACCCGGACGGCCATCTACAACAGCATCCGCACCATCTCGGCCGGCCGGGTGGCGGAGACCGCGCCATGAGCAGCCCGCGCCCCCACAGCCCCCAGGCGTCCCTGCTCAACCGGGTGCGGGTCATCCTGGCCGAGAACTGGGAGATCGTGCTCGGCGGCATCGTGCTGAGCTGCGCCCAGACCATCGTGCCGGGAGACCACGCGCTGGCCGACCCCACGCTCATGCCGTGGCTGATGCTCTGCCTCGGCTTCACGACGCTGCTGCGGGCCCGCCCGCTGGGCGACGGCCCCCACCCGATGCTCAACGAGCGCCGGGCCTTCTTCCCCGGGCTGCTGCAGCGCCTCGCCGTGACCGCCATCCCTGGCGTCATTTTGGCGATCTTCCTCGCCGCGCGCAGCTTCCGCACCTCGCTGGTCGGCATGGACGCCGGCTTCGGCGCGGTCGGCCTCCCCGCCGCCATCGGCCTGGTCGGCCTGCTCGCCGTCGCGGGCCTGCTGATCGCGACCCAGAACCACGGCCGCACCGCCTGGGACCCGCCCGGCGTCAACACCTGGTTCATGACCCTGGCCTTCGGCGGGCTCGCGCTGGGCAGCACCGTGGTGCTCGGCGCCGCGTCGACCGCCATCGACCGCGGCAGCCTGCTGCAGTGGCTGCCCCAGGCCCTGACCCTCGGGGTCGCCTTCCTCACCGTGGGCCTCGCGCTGGGCCGGGTGCAGAACCTGCGCCAGCGCTTCGCCGCCCGCCGGCGCGACGGCGGCCCCTACCGGCCCGGCATGTTCCGCGTCGCGCTGGCGCTCTTCGGGCCAAGCCTGGGCCTCTGGGTGCTGCTGCAGCTCTACGTCCGGCTGACCGGCAGCGTCGGCTTCGAGCAGGCCTGGGTGCTGGTCTTTCACGTGCTGTCGTGGTCGGTGGTGCTCTGGCCCGCCCGCCGCCCGGTCGCGGTGCACTGCCTGCTGCACGAGGTCGTGCCGGTCGGCGGCGCGGATGAGCCCGAGGCGGGCACGGCGGCCAGCTTTGAAGAGGCGCCGGAGGGCGCGCTGCGGATCAACCCGATCGACCTGCGCCGCACCCGCACCATCCAGGCCTGGACGGTGCCCGTCCGGGCCAGCCGCATCGAGGAGCTCGACGACCCGATCCGGCCGCTGTGGAGCCGCCCCGCGCCGCTGACCCAGAGCCACGTGCTCGGCGAGGCCGCGTTCGAGCCCGATCCCGCGACCCTGGCCGTCCAGACCGACCGCATCACCCTGCACCTGCGCGGCACCGCCGACATCGCCAGCCTGTCGGGCGGGGCACAGGTCCGCCGGGTCGTCGTGCTGCAGCCCTTCCCCGAGCCGGGGGAGAGCCGCAAGGCGCGGCCGCGCACCTACCGCTGGGAGCCCAAGGTCCCCGCGGTCTGCGTGCAGATCGTGGACGCGGCGACGCAGAGCATCCACATGATCAACGGGTCGATCTTGGTGCTCAGCACCGAGGGCATCGCCCGGGCCTATGAGCTCGAGATCGGCGCGCCGGTCTACGATTGGGAGGAGGCGATGCTGCAGCGCCCGCCCCAGCTCGAAGACTACGTGGCGACCTGAGGGGAGCTCTGATGCACACCGCCGCCCGCCTCCTGCTCGCCACGGCCAGCCTCGCCGCCGCGCCCGCCCTCGCCGGCACCGCGCGCGACGACTGGGCCTTGGTGGCCGCCTACGACCTCGCCGCGGTCATGGCCGCCGACCAGATCCCCCGCTCCGACTTCACCTGGCAGGCCCGCCCGGACATGGAGGCGGCCTGCGGTCCGGTGAAGATGCCCCAGGGCATGGGGATCATGGAGGCGGAGGCGATGGCCTCGGGCCTCGGCCCCACGCTGACGCTCGTGCTCGAGCGGCCGCGGGACCACACGCAGCGCCTCGACCTCGACGATGTGCAGGTCGCCTTGGCCAAGGGCGCCATCCGGCACGCGCTGCAGCCAGCGGTCCTGCCCCGTGACCTCGAGGTGTACATCGAGGGGGACGCCGATGAGCGCTTCAAGCAGCTCATCCGCACCCAGATCGCGATGGAGACCTGCATGGAGCACAAGGTCGGCCGGGCCTGGCGGGGCTCCGACGGCCGCCTGGTGCGCCAGGCCTTCCTCCTCGAGCCGCCGGGCGCGGTGGGCGATCGGGGCCCCGCGCGCATGTACTTCGGCGGCCAGTGGCTCCCGGTCCCCTCCCTGCTCGGGCCGCCTGGCGCCTGTGAGTCGCCCAGCACCGTGGGGGTTGATCCCAACGCGGGCCTGACCGTCAGCAAGGGCGAGGGCAGCGCCCTGCTCGTGCCGACCGACGTCTGGGGCGCCACCTTGGCCCCCTGCAAGGCCGGCCGCAGCGGCGCGCTGAGCGGCGGACCGCGCGAGCGCCTGCCCCTGAGCCTCAGCGCCATCGCCGCCGACGAGGCGGCGCCGCAAGCCCGCGGCCAGCGCGTCCCCCTGCGGATCCGCCTCGACCAGGCCAACGGCGATCCGCGGATCGAGGTGACGCTGGGCGACGAGGTCGTGCTGCCGGAGAAGGACCTCTTCGCCAAGCTGACCGACGCCGACCCCGACCAGGGCGGAGATGCGGCCCGCGGCCTGACCGACGTGCTGGCCTTCGTGCCCTACGCGCTGCCGACGGTCGGCCCGCGCGACGAGCCCGACCGCTACACGGTCCTGCTCATCCCCAACTGGCAGCTGCGCGACCGCTTCAAGGCGATGGCCCTGGCCGCGCCCCAAAACGAAGAGCTCGCTGAGGCCCGCAAGGCCGAGAACGCCGTCACTTGGCTGCTCGAGCACCCCGAGTACCTCGTGCTGCAGGTGGCCGACGGAGAGTCGCTCGCCGCGGCCAGCCAGCTCTCTTTGGTCGACCAGGTGGTCGATCTGGTCACGGGCTTGCTGCCGAAGGGCGAAGACGAGCAGGCCGCCGGCCCGCGCCTGCCCACGCTGTCGACCGTGCTCGGCGTGGGCGGCTTCGGCGTGCGGGACTGGGGCTTCATCGTCGGCCAGGACCGGGCCCACACCCCGATCGTGCTCCCGCTGGCCACCGCCCCGAGCCGCGCCCAGGCCCTGACCGCCCACCGGGCCTGGAACCACGGCGCATTCTTGCTGTTCGCGCTGGTCGGCGGCACGCTCTGCGCGCTGGGCCTGCGCCGGATCCCCGACCTGTGGACCTCGGTCCCCGAGGAGCGGGCGACCTACTGGCCGGGCCGGCGCACCGACGCCGCCGGGCCCCAGCTCGGCAGCAGCAGCGGTCCGCCCGGAGACGGCGGATGAGCGCAGGGAACGCCGGGAAGAGCCCGGACGCCACCACCGAGAGAGAGGTCGCTGACGCGCTGAGCGACGCCGCGACCCGCCGGCGGCTCGCGCGGGCGCTCGCGCGCGCGATCCGCCGGATCGACGACGAGGCGGCCGACAAGCGCGGCTGGCGCGGGGGCGCACGTTGACGCGACGCCGCGGCGCCCCCCCGCCCCCGACCAGCCCCACCACAGACGCTGAGCCCGCCGCGCCCCCGCCGAAGGGGGCCCGCGCGCGCCGTCGGCCCGCGCCTGACGCCCCGCCTCCCGTCGTGCCGCCGGACGCCGAGGCCGCTCCCCC
>JBJONS010000619.1:0-6545 GCA_046051725.1 Pseudomonadota bacterium
GCCGCCTCGGCCGGCGGCAGGCCCGCGGGCAGCGCCGACGGCTTCAGCCGGCCCACCCGCCACTCCGGGCGGCTGCTGAGCGCGAGGTCCACCGCGTCCGCGGGCGGCCAGGCCGCGCCCACCTCCGCCCGCGCGGCGAAGACGCCCTGGTGCAGCAGCTGGACGTCAGCGAGGGGCTCGCGCGGCACGAGCAGGTTCACGAAGAGCGGCCGGCGCCCCGCCTGGACCTCGAGGCAGCGCTCCAGCGCGCCCTCTCCGCCCTCGTCGAGCACGAGCAGGGGCGTGCCCCCCTCCGCCTCGCCTGGATCGAGGCCCAGCGCCGCGCGCGCCCAGCCCTCCCGCGCGGTGAAGGGGCCGTCCAGCGCGTCGATCAGGCGCGCCGCCTCCTCCTTCGCGCCCTTGCGCAGGCAGCCCATCGCCAGGCTGACCCGCAGGTCGCGGGCGGCGCCGGCCTCGCCGTCTGCGGGCCCGCCGCTGGCGCTGAGGCGGCGCGCGTGGCGGCCGATCAGCGCGGCGACCTTGGGCTGCATGCGGCGGTGATGCGCGTCAACGTCGTTGATCTCGAAGCGCTCATGCGCCGGCCCGCGCGCGCCGGGGTGCAGGCGGTACCAGAGGGTCGGCAGCGGCAGACAGGCGGTCGCGCCCTGCTCGGCGAGGCGGATCGCCATGTCGAGATCCTCGATGTGCACGAGGTCCTCGTCGAAGGGGCCGGCGGCCCGCAGCGCATCGGTCCGGCAGAGCGTCGCCCCGGGGAAGCTGGGCATCTCTTGCAGGGCGAGGTCGAGGCTGCGGCGCGGATCCCCGCGGAGCGCAGGCCGCCAGAGCTGGGGGGTCGGGCCCGCGCCGTCGTCGGTGAAGGCGATGAGGTCCCCCGTCGCGCAGCTCGCGGCCGGTGCGGCGGCCAGCGTGGTCGCCAGCGCGCGCAGCGCCCCGGGCAGCAGCACGTCATCGTCGTCCAGCACGAGCAATGCAGGGTGTGCCGCCGCCGCGACGCCGCGGTTCAGCGCGACCGACTTTCCGCGGTTGGGCTGGTGCAGCACGCGCAGCGCGGGCCCGTCGGCGGGCCAGGCCGCGTGCTGGGCGTCGAGCCAAGCCGCGGTCCCGTCGCTGGAGCCATCGTTCACCACGATGATCTCGCAGGGCCAGCCCTGGTCGCGCGCCGAGCGCAGCGCGAGCGGGAGCAGGGCGGCCCGGTTGTAGGTGCAGATCAGCACCGTGACCGGCAGGGTCGCCCCGGCCGCGGGCGGCAGGCGCGGCAGTTCGAGGCCCGCGGGGCGCGCCGCGCCGTGGAGGCGCAGATCGGCGGAGATCGCCGCCTCGGCGGGCCCATCGGCCGCGTCGTCGGCCTCGCCCAGGCCGAGGCGCGCGAGCAAGGCCCGGGGGCGCGCGCCGCCGGCGCCGGCGGGCAGGTGGAGGGAACGCCCACCGACGCGGAGGCAGGCGGCGATCCAACCGTCGTCTTCGGGTGGGGTCGATACGCGGCCAGGGGCGCGGAGCAGCAGCTCCGCCATCCGCATGCGCTCCGCTGCCCCGCGGGGGCGCACCGGCAGGGGCAGCATCAGGCCGCTCCGCCGCTCATTGCGCGTACTCGACCGCCATCATGTCCCAGGCCAGCTCGACGGGGGCCTCATCATCGGTCAGGACCTGCGCGCCCTGCCAGCCCTTGACCTCAGGCTCGATCTTCTTGGGCAGCCGCTTGCGGATGGTGTCGAAGGCGACCGCCTTTGGGGTCTCCTCGAGGTGCTGCGCGCCCAACATCGGGTCCTTGACCTTGGTGGTCGCCACCAGGATGTCGTTGGACTGGGTGGCGTTGACCAAAATGACCTGAGGGAAGACCTCGCGCATGGTCTTGTAGACCATTTGGGTCAGGGATTGGCTCACGCCGCGCACGCTGGCGACGTTGACCGCCAGCACGGCGTCCTCGTTCATCCGCGACCGCACCAGCTCGAAGAACTCGACCGTGACGAGGTGGAACGGGATGTAGGGCTGACGGTAGGCGTCGAGCAGGATGAGGTCGTACTTCTTGTCGGACGCCTTGAGGAAGACCCGGCCGTCCATGATGATCGGGCGGATGCGCGGGTCGTCGTTGTCGAACCAGCGCTTGCCGATCTCGACGATGGCGCCGTCAATCTCGACGCCGTCGATCCGCGCCTCGGGGTAGACCTCGAGCAGCTGGCGGGGGATGGTGCCCCCGGCGAGGCCGACCACCAGCACGTCCTTGAGGGCCGCCGGCTCGTCGAGCCAGAGCGAGGCCGCCGCCGCGTAGGTCCACGAGCCCCGGGTCTCTTTGCCGGCCTCGGGGCACTTGACCGAGTGCACGCCGACGCCCTCGTTCAGGTAGAGGTGCAGCGCCTTCTTGCAGTCGCCATAGGGCTCTTCGACCACCTGAATGAAGTGGTAGAGGCTCTCTCGCTCTTCGAGCACGCCGGGCATCGTCCGCACGCTGCCGGGCGGCAGCAGCATCAGCAGCGCGGCCACCGCCGGCGGGACCGCCCGGGCCGGACCCGTGAGCGCCCCGAGCGCGCTGACCGCGGCGAAGGCGAGGCCGATGGCCAGGTAGGTGCGCTGGACCCCGAGCAGGGGCACCAAGACGAGCGCCGGCAGAAAGCTGCCGATGATGCTGCCAAAAGTGCTGAGCGCGTAGAGGCGCCCCGTGGCCTCGCCGGCGCCGCCGACGTCGGTCACCGCGAGGCGCACCGCCCACGGGCTGACCATGCCCATCAGGGTGACCGGGGCCGCGAGCAGCCCGAGCACGCCGAGGATGCCGCCGAGGATGGTCGCGAATGCCACGGTGGGCTCAGAGAGCTCTTTGCCGTTGACCAGCGGCCGGATGACCGCGCCGGCGGCGTCAAGGATGGGGCCGCCGAGCAGCGGGATCAACAGGATGAGGCCGCTGGCCGCCAGGGTCACCCGGCACAGCGCTTGGAGCGTCGGGTAGCGGTCGGCGACCCGGCCGCCCAGCGCGTAGCCGAGCGAGAGGAAGCCCATCAGAGAGCCGATGAGCACGGTGGTCACGATGAGCGAGGTGCCGAAGTGCGGGGCGAGCAGCCGCAGGCCGGTCATCTCGACCGCCATGACGGACGCGCCGCTGGTGAACACGACGAGCTTGAGGATTCGGTGTGACATCGGTCGGAGAGCTCCGGTCGGGCGGCCGCTCGGGCCATCCGGTCCATGCAGGACGGTCGGGCCTGCGGGCAGCAGGCGGGTGCGGGCGCGGCGCGCCGGGGCTAGCTGGTCCGCTTGCGGCCGAGCCCGAGCACGCCGAGCGCCTCGCGGGCGGCGCGCCGGACCTTCGGATCGACGTCGTCGACGCGCTCTTCGAGGGCGGGGCCAGACTCGCGGGCCCGCAGGTCCTCGAGCGCGCGGCAGGCCTCAGCCCGAACGCCCGGATCCGCGTCTCTCAGGGCCTCTTCGACCACCGGGATGGCGGCCTGGCTCTCAGAGAAGCCCATCAGCTGCACCGCGTAGAAGCGCAGGTTGGCGTCGTCGGTGCTGCGGTACAGCTCGGTCAGGTCGGGGAGCGCGTCGGCCCGGTCAAAGAGGACCGCGTCGTAGGCCTTGTCTGCCTCGGCCGGATCGGGGTCGAGCAGGGCTTCGAAAAGATCGCGGTACCGCGGGCGCATTCAGGCTCCCAAGAGCAGGGGGATCGGCGTCGGGGCCGACTAACCGCGCGACCGGACCGGGGCCGCACCCGCGCGCAGACCGGCCCGCCTGCCCGCGATAGGCGCGCGGCGTCGCCCTCCGCCCCGACAGGTGCCTGATGTCTGATCCCGCGCAGAGCCCGCCGCTGATCCTCATCTCCAACGACGACGGGGTCGACGCGCCGGGCATCCTCGCGCTCGCCGCCGCCGCCGCCCAGCTCGGTGAGGTCTGGGTGGTCGCGCCCGACCGCGAGCAGTCGGCCCGCAGCCACGCCTTCACCATGCACGAGCCGCTGCGCGTGCTGCGCCGGGCGCCGCAGGTCTTCGGCGTCAGCGGCACGCCGGCCGACTCGGTCTACTTGGGCCTCCACAACGTCGTTCCGCGGCGCCCGGCCCTGATGCTCAGCGGCATCAACCGCGGCCAGAACGTCGGCGACGACACGTGGTACTCGGGCACCGTCGCCGCGGCGCGCGAGTGCGCCTTCGTCGGCGTGCCGGCGATCGCCGTCAGCCTCGAGTCGCGGGCCGGGGTCGACGACGGGGCCCGTCACTGGGGCTCCGCGGCCCGGCTCGCCGTCGAGGTCGGCCGCCGGGTGCTGGCCCAGGGCGCCCCCGCGCCGCTGCTCAACCTCAACGTGCCGGACCTCGCCTATGACCTGCTGCCGCCGATCGTCGTCGCGGCGCTGGGCGCGCGGCACTACAGCCCGCTGGTCGCGGTCCACAACGACCCCCGCGGGCGCAGCTACTACTGGATCGGCGGATCGAGCAGCAGCTTCGCCGACCAGCCCGGCTCGGACGGCGACTGGTTCCACCGCGGCCACCCCACGCTCACCGCCTTGTCGATCGACATGACCGACCGCGGCGCCACCGCTGCCCTCAGCGGGTGGATGGGCCCGCGCTGAGCACCGGAGGGGAGGGGAGCGCTGGCCTGCGGGGCGAGCCGGTCGCGGCGGGTCCGCCGGTGCTACGCTCGGTCGACCCCGGAGGGCCCATGTCTGACCTCGAGCAGAAGCTCCGCGCGACGATCCGCGACATCCCTGACTTCCCCAAGCCCGGCATCCTCTTCAAAGACATCACGCCGGTGCTCGCCAACCCCAAGCTGCTGCGGGCGACGGTCGACTGGTTCGCCCAGCGCCACGCCGGCGACCACATTGACGTGGTGGTCGGCATGGAGTCGCGCGGCTTCGTCTTTGGCGCGCCGCTGGCGATGGAGCTGAGCGCCGCCTTCGCCCCGGCCCGCAAGCCGGGCAAGCTGCCCTACCAGCACATCGGCGTCGAGTACGACCTCGAGTACGGCAGCGCCCGGCTCGAGATGCACATCGACGCGATCAAGCCCGGCCAGAAGGTGCTCGTGGTCGACGATCTACTCGCCACCGGCGGCACGGCCGCGGCCACCTGCGAGCTGGTGCGGCGCCTCGGCGGCGAGGTGGTCTGCTGCTGCTTCGTCGTCGAGCTCGGCTTCCTCGAGGGGCGCAAGAACCTGCCGGGCGTCGACATCCAGAGCATCGTCATCTACTGAGGCGACGACGGGCCCCGTGGCGGCGCCGCGAGCAGGCGCGCCCAGGCCGCGTCGACCGCCGCCTCGAGCTGGCCAGCGTCGCCGTCGTTCCAGACGAGCACGCTGGCCAGCGCCTCTTTTTGGATCAAGGGCAGCTGGGCGGCGAGGCGCCGGTCGGCCTCGGCCCCGTCGATGGCCTCCCGGGCCATCAGCCGGCGGCGCTGCAGATCGGGCGGGCAGCTCACGACCACCAGATCGTCGTAGCGGCGCCAGGTCCCGGTCTCGACCATCAGCGCGGCCTCGACCACACAGGGGCCCTTCTGGGCGCCGATCCAGTCGGCGATCGCCGCGCCGATCCGGGGGTGGCTGATCGCCTCGAGCCGCGCCCGCGCGGCGGGGTCGGCGAAGACGATGGCGCCGAGGGCTTTTCGGTCGAGCGTACCTTCGGGGGTCAGCACGCTGGGGCCGAAGGCCGCGACCACCTCGGCGAGGCCCGGGCTGCCGGGCGCGGTGACCTCGCGCGAGACCTGGTCGGCGTCGATCACCGGCACGCCGCGCGCCCTCAGCAGGCCCGCGACGGTCGACTTTCCGGTGGCCACGCCCCCCGTCAGGCCGATCACGCGGCGGGTGGGTCCGGCGGCGCTCATTGGTGCTCCTCGAGCGTCGACAGCGACGAGCTGCGGATCTTCTCGATGGCCTCTTCAAGCGCCCGCCGCGGACGGCGGCGGGTCTCGGTGCGCAGCGCCTGCTCGAGCGGGCCCCGGGCGGCCTGGGTCTCGAGGCGGCCGAGCAGGGTGGCGCAGCCGGCGACCAGCTCGGGGTGGCGCAGCGCTTGGATGCAGGCCGGCGCGGCGAGGTCATCGAGCCCAGCCAGCGTGCTCAGGGCCTCGTCGGTCTGCTCGCGGCCGACCTTGCCCTCGGCCAGCCGCAGGTTGCTGCGGGCGACCCGGTTGAGCTCACGGATGGCGAAGATGCGCTCAGAGCGGTCGCTCTCGAGCAGGTCGCGGCTGAGGCCGTGGATGCTGAGCGCGCCCATCGGCCGGCTGCCCGGGCCGGTGGAGGGCCCGCCCATCGGGTTCTGGGCGCTCGGGGCGGCCAGCAGCAGGCTCAGGGCGAGGACGGGGAGGGTGGCGCTCATCAGGCGGGCTCCGACGCGGAGTCTCGGCCCCGGCGCATGCCGAGGCGCTCCATGCGCGACTGGAGGGTGGAGGGGGCCAGGCCGGCGAGCTGCGCGGCGCCGCCGGGGCCGTAGATCCGCCCTCCCGCCCGGTCGAGGGCCGCTTGCAGGTAGGCGCGCTCCTGCTCGGCGAGGGTCGGGAAGGGCGCGTCGGCTGGTGGGGCCAGGGTCGGCGCGGGGGCCGCGATCAGCTTGGGGCGCGGCGCCGCCGGACCCAGGCCGAGGTGGT
>JBJONS010000620.1:0-9738 GCA_046051725.1 Pseudomonadota bacterium
CCGTGCACGTTGTTGTCGCGCTCGGGGATGAGGTTGCTCTCGGGCGGGGTGTAGTCGGCGAGGTTCTCGGGCAGGGTCACCGCGGTGAGCACCACCGCCCCCACCGCCGGTGAGGGCGTGGTCGACAGACCGCCGATGGTGTCGCCGGCGACCTCGAGGTGCGCCGCGCCCAGGCGCCGGGCGAGGATGTTCGTGGCCAGGTTGGGCACCTGCACGTCGCCGATGCCCTCTTGCAAGATCACCGTCGGGGCGGCCCGATCGGGGTAGTCGGGGTCGGCGCCGAGCAGGGCGCCGTTGGCCGCCGGGTCGCTGCGATCAAAGTCGTGCTGCATCATGCTGATGAACACGAGCTGGCTCAGCGGGTCGGGGTACAGCGCGTTGATCACCAGCGCGATCTCGCGGAAGTGCGTGCTGCGCTGGATCATGTGGCCCCAGCCCGCGCCGGGCACGGCCAGCACCGCCCGGTCGACCTCGGGGCAGAGGCTGACGAAGGTGCTGCCCTGCACCCCGCCCAGAGAGACCCCATAATAATAGACCTCTCCGTCGAGGACGAGGGGCGCGGGGGCCCCGCCGCTGCGGTCGACGCCGAGCGCCGCGTCGAGGGCCGGGTCGACGGTCAGGGCGCCCTGACCCAGCTCGACCAAGCTCAGCGCGTTGATCTGGGACTGGGCGAGCCGATCCGTCACGAGGTTGATGCGCCCCAGATCGGGCACGACCTCGTCGATGATCAGATCGAGGTCACCGCCCGAGAGGCCGATCCAGTCGGTGGCCAGCAGCACCGCGCCCAGCTCGTTGGACAGCGGCCAGGTCACGCCCTCGCCGATCCAGCCGCTGAGCATCTCGTCGCCGCGGCCGAAGATGCCGTGCCCGATGATCGCCAGCGGCAGGCCCCGCCGCTCCCGCGCCACCGCCGGCACCACCAGCGTGAACGGGAAGTCGACCGGGTCGCTCTGCAGCACCGCGCCGTAGCCGTCGAGCTCGATGTTGTTGTCGGCGTTGAGGAAGAGCGGCGGCTGGAAGCGGCCGCGCACCAGGGCCGCCACGTCGGCGCTCGGATCGACCACCACCGCGTCAATGACGTAGGGCACACCATCGTCGGCGATCTGGGCGTAGGCCTGGGCCCGCATGTCGCGCTGCAGGCCGGTGCCCCCGGCCTCGCTCTTCACGGTGAAGGCCCAGGCGAGGCGCAGCTCGGCGCGGGGCAGGCCGAAGCCCTCGAGCGCGCCCAGCAGCGCGTCGACCTCGGGGCGCAGGGCCTCAAGCGCGTCGCTGTCGGTGATCACGCCGTCGCGCCACGCGTCGAAGGGCGCAGAGCGGGGCAGCGCGGCGCCGTCAGCCCCCCGCAGGTCTTCGCGCAGCGCGACCGCGTAGCGCTCGCCGAAGGCCAGGGGCTCGAGCGGGCGGATGATCAGGGCGTGGCGCCCCTCGTGCCCGCTGTCGCGGGCGTTCTGATCCATCTCGGTGAGGATGCGCACCGGCGCGCCGTCCGAGAGGCGCAGCAGCACGATGGGGTCGGTCAGGGCCGGGCTGCCCGCCTCGGCCACGGCGAGGGTGCTGAGCTGGGCCGGGTCGACGTCGACGCCAAAGTGCACGAGGATGGGGCTCGTCGGCGAGGCGCCGTCGGCATAGTCCCAACGGGACGGGTCGGCGGGCAGCGGGCCGTCTGGGCTCACAAAATCGGTCGCGGTGAGCGCGTAGCGCCGCCCCGTCTCGCTGCTGGCGTCGGCCACGGTGAGCATGTCGCTCGGCCAGGGCAGCAGGCAGTCGCCGGCGAGGTTCAGCGGGTTGCAGGCCTCGTCCCATTCGATGGGCACGCCGCCGTCGCCGCCGTCGCCCGCCCCCTCAGCGCCGTCGCTGCCGTCGACCAGGTCGCCGGCGCCGTCGTTCTCAAAGGGCTTGCTCTCGGGGATCGAGCACGCCGAGAGCAGCGCGCTGCAGCCGATCCCCAAGGGGACCAGCAGGGACGGCAGGCAGGCGAACCCGCGGACAGACCCGCGGACGGGCGGGCAGACGGGCGCGGGCGGGCGGTGCATCAGGGCTCCAGCGGGGCGGCGGGGGCCGCGTCAGGGGATGGCGTGGCCCCGGCTGCGGGCGCAGCAGGCGGCGCATCGGGCGCGCCCGCGGGCCCCGGGACCGGCGCGGTCGCCGGCGCCGAGAGCCCCGCGGCCCCGCCCGCCGGCCCCGCCGCGGCGAGGCGCTCGGCCTCGAGCTGGGCGGCGAGGCGAGAGCCCCCCTCGCCCGCCCGGAAGTGGCAGCGCAGGGTCTGGGCCTGGCCCTGGGGGTCACGCCCCTGGGCCGAGACGACCATGCCGGTCTTCTCGTCGCCTTGCACGTCGACCACGTCAATCTGGGAGTAGGCCAGCACGAGGCCGGCGCCGCCCTCGACCCGGACCAAGCGGTCGGTCATCATCGCGCAGCCGACGCTGCCGTCGAGATCTTCGCTCTCGTCGTGGAAGCCGGCCGGCACCTCGGTCAGCCCGACCAGCCGCGTGCCGCGCAGCGGCTTGAGCTGGTAGACCGGGGTCTCGACGCCAGCCTTGAGCTCGCTCGGGCCGCGGGCGCCGCCCTCGACCAAGCCGAAGATGAAGCCGATGGTGCCCAGCCCGCCGACGGTCATGCCGACGAGGCAGATGCCGAGCAGCAGCAGGCCGTAGGCGGCGATGCCGCAGCCGGGGCTCTCGCGCAGCTCGGCGTCGGCGATGGCCGGGGGCGCGTCAAAGCGGCCGGGGATGAGGCGAAACTGGCGGTTGTTTTCGGGGTCGGGCCCAGGCGGGATCATCATGGGCTGCGCCTATCCGCGCCCCACCGGCCTCACCACCACCTGTGCTGGCCCTGCGCTAAGCGCCCGCATGATCGCCGCCGCGCCCGCCGCCCCCGCCCACCGCCTGCCCGCTGGGCGGCCGGCCATCGCCTTCTTCGACCTCGACAAGACGCTCATCGGCATCAATTCGGCCCAGGTCTGGCTGCGGGCCGAGCTGCGGGCGGGCCTGGTGCGCCGCCGCGACGCCGCCCGGGGCGCCGTCTGGATCGGCCTCTACCACGCCGGCTTCGCCCGCCTCGACGCCGCGGTGCGCGACGCGGCCCTGGCGGTGGCCGGCGCCGAGGTCGCCCCCTACGCCGCGCGCAGCGACCGCTTCTGGGCCGAGGTCGTGCTGCCCAGCCTGCGGCCGGGGGCCCGGGCCGCCGTCGAGGCCCACCGGGCCGCCGGTGAGCGCCTCGCCCTGATCACCAGCAGCAGCCAGTTCCTCGCCGGGCCCGCCGCCGCCGCGCTCGGGCTCGATCACGCCCTGTCCAACGTGCTGCTCGTCGACGGCGACCGCTTCACCGGCCGCATGGCCGAGCCGCTCTGCTTTGGGGCCGGCAAGGTGGCCCACGCCGAGGCCTTGGCCACCGAGACCGGCCACAGCCTCGCCGACTGCGCGTTCTACACCGACAGCTACAGCGATCTGCCCCTGATGCAGCGGGTCGGCCGCCCGGTGGCGGTGCACCCCGATCCGCGCCTGCGCCGGGCCGCGCAGCGCCTCGGCTGGCCGGTGGTCGACTGGGGTCCGCCCGCCGCCGCCGCTCGCGCGCGATAGCCGCCGGCGGCGCGCCGCCCAGCCGCTGCGCGTGATCTCCCGCAACCGAGGCTCCTGATGCCGACCCCCTGCCCCATCACCGGCCAGCCCATGCAGCGCGTCGAGGTCCACGGGGTCACCGCCGACCTCAGCCCCAGCCACGGCCTCTGGCTCGACCACGGCGAGCTCTTCCTCATCACCGAGGACGCCCGCCACGACGAGGGCGGCTTCTGGGCCGATCTCTTCCGCAAAGAGCTGCAGCCGCCCGCCGACCACGCCCGCGCCTTGCTCTGCCCCGTCTGCGGCGCGCCGATGACCCTCGAGCAGGTCTCGGGCGTGACCATCGACTGGTGCAAGCAGCACGGCGTGTGGCTCGACTCGGGCGAGCTTGAGGCCATCCTCAACAACCTGCGCCTCGACCCGGCCTACCTGCGCGGCGTGGCCCTGCGCCTGAGCGACATGCGCTACTGAGCCGGCGCCCGCGCGGCCCCGCTTGTGGCATCCTCGACGCTCCACCGACCCTGGGGTGCCCGATGGCCCGCCCGCTGCTCCTCTCCCGGCGCGCCGCGCAGCGCCCCCTCCCGCCGCGCAGGCCGCTCCTCCACCGGGGTCTCGCGCTCGGCCTGCTGGCCCTGCTCGGCGCCTGCGTGGGTGATCCCGACGAAAAAGCCGACGACGGCAGTGAAGACAGCGCGCCGGTCGACAGCGGCTCTGGCGACGACCTGCCGCCGGCGGTCTGCAACCCCGGGCAGCGCTGGACCGCCGGCACCACCGCCTTCGTCGACGCCAGCGCCGCCTGGGGCCTGCCCGAGCTGATGCCGGTCGGCGTGCGCATGCTGGCGGTCGACTTCGACAACGACGGCTGGACCGACCTTCTGGTGCGCTCGGGCACCACCCCGACGACTTCACCACCGGCGCCCGCAGCACCTGGCTGCTGCGCAACACCGGCGACGGCCGCTTCGAGGACCGCACCGAGGCCTCGGGCATCGTGCAGCCCCGGGGCGCCGGCCCCAACCGCGCCGCCCCGGTGATGGTCGCCGGCGACGTCGACAACGACGGCGATCTCGACCTCTACGCCGGCCTGCCCGACGCGGCGGGCGCGATCGACGAGACCAGCGAGCTGCTGCTCGGCGACGGGGCCTTCGGCTTCACCCTGGGCGCCGAAGACAGCGCGCTGCGCGTCAGCCGCGGCGACGTGCCCTACGGCGCGACCTGGGCCGACGTCGACCACGACGGCGCGCTCGACCTCTTCGTGGGCCAGTACACCAGCAGCACCGGCAGCCCCCTGCAAGACCGGCTCTACCGGGGCGACGGCGCGGGCGGGTTCACCGACGCCACGGTCGAGGCCGGCCTGCAGACCCAGCCCTGGAGCAGCGTATCGGCGCTCAACCTCGGCCTCTCGCACACCGTGGCCTGGTCGGCGGCGTCCTGCGATCTGAACGACGACGGCCTGCCCGAGCTGCTCGCCGCCTCCTATGGCCGGGCGCCCAACCACCTCTGGCGCAACGCCGGCGGCACCTTCATCAACGAGAGCGTGCTGTCGGGCTACGCCTACGACGAGCGCCAAGACTGGTCTGACAACGAGTCGGCCCGCTGCTGGTGCCAGCTGCACCCCGACGACGCCGACTGCGCCGGCGTGCCCGCGCCCGAGCACATCGCCTGCGACAGCGACGACGACGCCTTCCGGTGGAGCCACGCCGGCGACCGCGAGGCCTACCGCCTCGGCGGAAACTCCGGCGCCACGACCTGCGCCGACGTCAACAACGACGGCTGGATGGACCTGCTCACCAGCGAGATCGTGCACTGGGACGTCGGCAGCAGCGCCGACCCCAGCGAGCTGCTGTTCAACCAGCAGCAGCCCGAGGTGCGCTTCAGCCGCCCGGGCAACCCGACCACCGGCCTGACCCGCAGCCACAGCGGCGTGGCCTGGGACGACGGCGACATCACCGGCGGGGTGTTCGACTTCGACAATGACGGCTGGCCCGATGTCTTCATCGGCTCGTCGGACTACCCCGGCACCCGCGGCCTGCTCTACCACCAGACCGAGCCGGAGCGTTTTGAAGCCGTGCCCGTCGAGGACGGCATCGACAACCCGCGCAGCCACGGCAGCGTCTTCGCCGACTTTGACCGCGACGGCGACCTCGACGCCGTGCTCGGCCACAGCTCGGCCCGCTGCGGGGCCGACTGCCGCGACACCTTCGAGGTGCACCTCTTCGAGAACCAGCTCGGCGCCGACAGCAACTGGGTGCAGCTGCAGCTGGTCGGCCAGGGCGGCAGCAACCGCGCGGCGATCGGCGCCAAGGTGCGCATGACCGCCGGCGGCCTGACCCAGACCCACGAGGTGCAGGGCGGCGGCGGCCAGTGGGGCAGCCAAGACGACCTCGTCCAGCACTTCGGCCTCGGCGAGGCCTGCGAGGGCACCGTCGAGGTGCGCTGGCCCGACGCCGAGGGCACGGTCGAGACCTTCGCGGTGGTCAGCGGCTACCGCTTCCAGCTCGTCCAAGGCAGCGGCAAGGCCGTCGTTTTGCCCTAAGCGGGCCCGGGCCCCTGGGCGCCCCGCCGGCGGGGCCGGCGGCGGCTGTCCGGCCCCGCTCGGGCGGCGGGGGCCGCCCTCGGTCGCGGGGCGACCGGCGCTGCGCGCCGCGGGCCGGCCCGCCTGGCGCGCGCGAGGCGGGCGCGGAAGCTCCTCCAATACGCCGTGCAGCGCGCCAGCCTTGATGAGGGGGTGGGCTGCCGGGCTCGCCCCGACGCGGGCTCAGTACCGGCTTCGCTGGCTGCCCGTCGTTCTCACGACGCTTGGGCTCAGCATCTTGGCGATGGTGCCGCGTCGGGCGGTGCCGATGCGCTCGTCGCCGGCGACGGTGCCCTGCTTGGCCTCCAGCACGAAGGCGTCGGCCTTGTAGAAGTGAATGAAGCCGGTGGCCCCGGTGTGACCGGCGCCGCTGACGGGCTTCTCGAAGCAGTAGGTGCCCGCGGTCATCTCGGCCGGGGTCGGCGCCGGCACGCCCAGCGCATCGCAGAGGTCGAGCAGGAAGGGCTGCGCGGACGCGCGCTCCCCGGCGCTGTTGTCGCGCCACCGGTCGATGAAGGCCTGCATCGGCGTGGTCATGGCGCGGCTCCCCTGGCGGCGCGGAACTTACACCAGGGGAGGCGGGCGGGGCCGGGCGGAGGGGGTGGGGGGCCGCGGGAGATCGGCGTCTGGCGGGGCGTTGTAGGCGGGTGATGGAGGGGCGTGGGGGCGACGGTGGGCGTGGCGTGCGAGATCTTCCGCTTCCGGGCGCTGAAGCGATTGGCCGCAGCCGTCAGGCCCCGGCAGCGTGGTGCGGGCGCCCGAACCGCGCCTCGGCTTGCGCAAGCGCGCCGGTGGTGGTAGCCTGTTCCCATGGTGGGAACCGACGACGTCAATGTTCAAACCGACCATGCCGCAAAGGTTGCGCAGTGCGGGTTTTCAACGCCAGTACCATCAACCGCCTCTGCGAGGAGCACACCGATGCGGCCAACACGCTCCGGCTGTGGTTCCAGTGGGCCAAGGAGGGCCAGTGGTCGAGTCCGGCCGAGCTCAGCCGCGACCTCTACCAGCCAAGCCCTGTGGGCCCTAGCCGCATCGTCTTCAACATCGGCCGGCAGTACAGGCTGATCTGCAACGTCGACTACACCCGCGGTGGGGCGATTTTCCTGAAGTGGTTCGGCAGCCATGCCGAGTACGACAGGATCGACGCCGAGACCGCCGACAACCTCACCTGAGGTTTATCATGTTGATCGCACCGATTCGCACCGACGCCGACCTCCGGCGCGCGCTCACCCGCATCGACGAGCTCTTCGCACGCGAGCTGTCCCCCGAGGAGCAGGCGGAGTTCGACGTCCTGGCCGACCTCGTTGAACACTACGAGGCCAAGCACCATCCTGTCCCGCCCGCCGATCCCGTTGAAACCATCCGTATGTTTATGACTGTCCGCGGGCTGAACCAGCAGGCCCTCGCGAGCAAGGCGGGCCTCAGCCCGGGGCGCGTGAGCGAGGTGCTCCACCGCAAGCGTGGGCTGACGATGGCGATGGTGCACAAGCTCGCTGCGGCGCTCTCGATCCCCGCGTCGGCCTTGATGGGCGCACCCATCCAGGCGGCCCTTGACGCAGCGCAAGACGACGAGACCGAGCTCGACAAGCTGGTCAAGCATGTGGCCGCAGAGGCCGGCATCGAACCGGCCCAGGTGCCCCCCGTGCTCGCCGATGCCTGGAACCAGAGCCATCGCCGCAACCGGACTGTGGCCGTAGGTTGGCACGAGCCGTCAACGCGCAACAGCGCGGTTGCTGCATGAAAGCGGAGTTCGGCGCTGGCATCGCCTGCCAGCAGGCTTTGTTGGATAATGTAACCAACAACTGGTCATTCATCGGCTGCCTCGAACGGGTTGGTGTGCTCCGAACACCCTGTACTCTGCCCGGCTTTGCTCTTGCCGTACGGCTCGACTTGGAGGAGCCTGCGCCAGCGGACACCGAGTTCGAGGTGCAATTCTTCCGCGAGGATGCCGACGGCGAAAGCCTTATTGGCCAGCCCGGGTTCACCTTTCCCGCAGGCGCTCACAGCCGCTGGACTTGGATGCACTTTCGATTCCTCCGCATCAAGGGCGAAGGCCCGATCACCTTCCGTGCGAAGTGGCGCAAAGTCGGTGCCAAGGCATGGCGTAGCGGCCGCATCGCTACGATCAGCGTCGTTGGGGTCAATCTCAACGCCCACGAGCGGGACGATCTGCTCGCCCAGCTGGATGGTCTCGCGCCGCTCGGCTGAGATGTCAGAGCCCGCCGATGCTGGGGTTTGCCGCGGTGAGCGACCCACACCAGCTCCAGGAAGGCCCCGCCGTTCGCCTCCCCTGGGGGCAACGGCGTGTAGCGCCGCACCCCCAAATAGTGCTGAGAACCGCCTGGCAATCGCTCGCTGATCGACCGCCGCGGCCGACGCGGGAACCAGGCTGGCCGGATGGTGCTAGAACTGCGGCGTTCGTCGGCTTCGGCTAAGTGGTACGGAGACCCGTCGGTGCCCCAATCCCACGGCGGCTCGTTCTAACGCCCCCGGGGGACGCTCTACAGGGGCCGCCAGCGTGGAGGAAAACATGGACCCGGCCGTTGTGTACATCGCGTTTGGCCTGACTGCGACACTTCTGGCGGTCGTCGGGCTGCTCTGGTTTCGAGCCGCCCGGCTCGGCCGGACCCAGGCTGCAGAGCTCCGACTTGCGGAGGCTGAGCTCCGGTCAACGAAGGAGCAGCTGGGTCAGCTCACGTCGTCGCACGCAGACCTCGTCGCACGCTTGACCGGATTGAACGCGCAGCACGATGCGCTCACCGTTCGCTTCAAGCCCGTGGTGGACCTTCAGGCAGCGGTCGACGAACAGCGCGCGCTCCTGGCCGCGGTGACCCGCGAGCGAAGCGCTTTGGAGGAGGAGCATCGCCAGCGTTTGGCGGCGCTCGCCAACGAGTTCAATAGTTTACGGGAGGAGGACCGCCGCAAGCGGGACGGGATCAAGATGGTGCAGGCAGAGGCCCAGGCCCGCCTCGACAAGGTTCGGGCCGAACTTCGAGCCGTCGAGGAAAATCTTGAAGACGTCTCCGTTGGCTTGTACAAGCCCCACTTCGACTACTCGACACCAGAGGAGTTCAAGCGAAAATTGGAGGCGGTGCGGGATGAGCAAAGACGGATGTTCCGGTCCGATCTGGCAGTAGTTTGTGCGAACCAGTGGACAGTCGGGGGCAGCCGCAAGGAGGGCGAGCGGATGCAGCGCCAGTACATGAAAGTGCTGCTGCGCGCCTTCAACGGCGAGTCCGACGCGGCCGTGGCAAACGTCGCATGGAACAACGTCACCCGCATGGAGGAGCGCATTCGCAAGGCGTTCTCGACGATCAACGACCTCGGAGGCGTGATGGAGATATCGATCTCGCCCGCCTACCTCGCTCTGAAGCTCGATGAGCTGCGCCTGGAGCATGAGCTCGAACAGAAGAAGCGGGACGAACAGGAGGAACAACGCCGTATTCGAGAGCAGATGAGGGACGAGGAGAAGGCCCAACGTGAAGCTGAGAAGGCGAAATCGCAGGCTGAGGCCGAAGAGCGCCGGTTCGAGAAAGCACTTGAGGTCGCTCGCGCTGAGGTGGCACGGTCCGCAGGAGCCGAACAGAACGCGATGTTACTGAAGGTCGC
>JBJONS010000621.1:0-6006 GCA_046051725.1 Pseudomonadota bacterium
GGGCCCGCGCGGCGGGCGCCGGTCCGCTCTTGCGCCGCGAGCACCAGGTCTGGCTCGAGGCCACCGGCCGCTCGGCCGAGCTGGCCGAGGTGCTGCTGGCGGACGCCCAGGGTGAGGTCGGCGCGGCCCGCTCGTGGAGCCTCACCCGGGTCGGTCAGGCCCGCGAGGCCCTCGGCGACGTGGACGGCGCCATCTCGGCCTACCAAGAGGCCGCGCTGACCGACGTGGGCAACGCGCCGGCGGTCGAAGCGGCGGCGCGTCTGCTCAGCCGTGCGGGGCGGCACGCCGAGGTCGTGGCCCTGCTGGCCGCGCGCCTCGAGCAGTTCACCGACCCCAACCTCATCGTCCACACGCTGTTCCGCATCGGCGAGGTGAACGAGGGGCTCCTCGGCGCGCTGGGCGCGGCCCGCGACGCATACGAGCGCATCCTTGGCCTCGCTCCTGGCTACTTGCCTGCCCTGGACGGCCTGGAGCGGGTGCTGCACCGCCTCGGCGCCTGGGGGCCGCTGTCTGCGCTGTACGAGCAGCGCGCCGGGCTGGCCGAAGAGCCTGCGGTGGTCGCCGCGTGGCTCACCCGCGCCGCGGCCCTGGCCGAGGACCGCCTCGCCGACCCGGCCCGCGCCTTGGACCTCTACCGCCGGGCCCTGGCCGAGGCGGCCGACTTCGGCGGCGCGCTCGACGGCGCGGTGCGGCTGCTGTCTGCCGCCGGTGAGCACCGCCAGGTCGCCGCGCTGCTCCGCGCGGCCGCCGGTGTGAGCCGGGATCCCAACGCCGTGGTCAGCTACCTGTACCGCTGCGCACGCATCCTCGTCGATCAGCCGGGGCGCTCCGCCGCCGACCTGGCCGAGGCCAACGCCGCGCTCTCCCGCTGCGTCGACCTCTCGCCCGGCTTCTTGCCCGCGCTGACCCTCCGCCGGGACCTCGCCGGTGAGCTCGGCTCGTGGGCAGACGTCTACGAGCTCCACCGGCTCGAGGCCGACGCGATCGACGACGCCGAGCGCCGCGCCTGGCGCCTCCTCGCCGCCGCGGCCACCGCCGAGCACCTCGCCGGCACCGGTCCCATCGAGGTCGCCCGCGCGCTGCTGCGCGAGCGGGCCGGCTGGGCCCCTGCCGTCGCCTTCATCGACCGGCAGGCCCTCCTGGACGGCGACTACGGCGCGCGCGTCGAGCTGCTGCGGGCCGAGGCCGCCGACGCGTCGAGCGGGGTCGGCGTCGCGGAGCGCTGGCAGGTGCTCGCTGACCTGAGCCACCGCAGCGGCGATGAGCGCGGCGCGCAGGACGCCGTGCGTCAGGCGGTCGGGCAGACCGGCGCTGCCGCCCGGGGCATGGCCCTGCTCGCCGCGGCTGTCCGCGACCCCCGCACCGCGGCTTCGCTCGCCGCGCCCGTCGATCCGCTGCTGGCCGCACGCCTGCTGGAGCGGGCGGAGGCCAGCGTCGAGGAGCGGGTGCGGGCGTGGTCCGCGGCCGCCGAGATCGACCCGACCGAGGCCGCGGCCGGGCACGAGCGCTGCCTCGATCCCCGCGCCGACCGGGCCGCGCTCGCCGCGGTCCACGAGCAGCTGGCGTCGCTGGTGCCCGACGCCTCGGCGCGCGGCGTCCACGCCCTGCTCTCGGGCCGGCTGTTTGAGGGGCTCGGCGAGGCCGCGCGCGCCCTCCGCCTGTACTCCCTCGCCGTCTCGCTGTCGCCGGGCCCTGGCAAGGCGCTCGACGGGCTCCGTCGGGTGGCGACCGCCGCCCAAGACCTCGAGGCCATTGAGGCCGCCCACGCCGCGATCTCGGCCGGACCCAGCCCCGAGCTGGCCTTCGATCTCGAGGCCGCGGGCGCCTCCGCCGCCGCGGCCACGGCGTGGCGGGCGCTGCTGGGCCAGGACGACGAGGCTGTCGACCTCGTGGTGTTGACCCACCTCGAGCGCAACCTCGCCGCGGCGGGCGACTGGGCGGGCGTGTTTGAGGTGCTCGGGCTCCGGGCCCAGCGCAGCCGCGCGGCCGAGCAGCGCGCGCTGCTGCACCAGCGGCGCCGCTGGGTGCTCGCCGAGAAGCTGGCCGCGACCGACATGGCCTGGGACCACTACCGGCAGCTCCACGCCGAGCAGCCGGGCGACCCCGAGGTCATCGAGCCGCTGGCCCGCATCGCCGCTGCCCGCGGCGAGCTGAGCCTGTCGGTGCAGTACCTCCGCGAGCTGGCCGCCGCGACCGCCGATCCGGCCGAGGCCGCCCGCCTCCACCGGCGCGTGGCTGAGGTGCTGATCGAAGCCGGGGACCGCGACGGCGGCCGGGCTGCGCTCCACGACGCGATGCGCCTCGCCCCTGAGGATGACGCGACCCTGGGGCAGCTCACCGCGATCGCCACCGCCGACGGCGACCACCGCGCCTTGGCGGGCCTGCTCGCCCGCCAAGCCACCCGGGCCTCGGGCGCCGAGCTGCTGGACCTGGTGCGCCGGATCGCGCGCCTCTGGCAGCACGAGCTGGCCGAGCCTCAGGTGGCGGTCGGCGCGTGGCGCAAGGTGCTCGAGCTGGCCCCGGATGACGCCGAGGCCCTCGACGAGGTGGCGGCGCTGTCCCGCGCCGCAGGTGACTGGGCCGGCTTCTACGCGGCGGCCACCGCCCGCATCCCGGCCCTCAGCGGGGCCGCGCGCTCCGCGCTGCAGGCCGAGGTCGGGCGGGTCTGCCTGCAGCGGCTCGGCCGTGAAGAGGACGCGCTGCGCTTCTTTGACGCGGCGACCACCGGCGATTCGCCCTCGCTGGCCGCCGCGCAAGAGCTGGAGCGGGTCTATTCGGCCAAGGGCGCTTGGGATCGCGTGGTGGACGCCATTGTGCGCCAGTCGCGCGCCGAGGTCTCTGATGAGCGCCGGGTCGAGCTGCTGCTGCGCGCGGCCCAGGTCCGCCTCGTGAACCTGATGGACCGGGCGGGCGCCAGCGAGCTGTACGGCGAGGTCCTCAAGATCGCCCCGCGCAACTCGACCGCCCTGACCTTCCGCGCCGACTTCTTGTACAGCGCCGGCGACCTGGCCCAGGCGGCCGCCGTCTTCGCCGAGATGGAGGACGCCCAGCGCGCCCGCGATCTCGACGACTTCGACGACCGCATCGAGGTGGGCCTGTACTACTTCCGCTTCGCCGAGGCCTTGCGCGCGCTGGGCGGCGACGCCGAGGCGGCCCGCCGCTACGGCCAAGCCCTCGAGCTGAACCCCAACCACCTGCCCAGCCTCGAGGCGGCCGGTCCGCTGTACATGGCCGCCGGTCGGTGGGAGGACGCCCACAAGATCTACCGGCAGGTCCTGCAGCTCACCGGCGGGCAGGGCGACCCCGAGCGGGTGGCGCGCACCTACACCAACCTCGGCTGGGTCGAGCTGCACCTCGGTCAGCTCGACAAGGCGCTCAAGCGCTTCAACACCGCGCTCGAGCAGCGCCAGAACGACATCCGGGCGCTGCAGGGCGTCTCGGCGGTGCTGATGGCCCAGGGCAACTGGAACAGCCTGCTGACGGTCTACAACAACATCATCTACCACGCGCAGTCGCAGGCCGAGGTCGTCGAGGCCTACCTGACCAAGGGCTGGGTCCTCGACGCCCGGATGAGCCTGCCGGACAAGGCGGCCCAGCACTACCGCAAGTGCCTGACGCTCGACCCCGAGCAGCCCGCCGCCCGCCTGCGCCTCGCCGAGCTCGCGCTCCGCGGCGGCGACTGGGCCGAGGCGGGGTCGCTGGCCAGCCAGGGCCTCGGTCGCCCGGCGCCCGGCGCCGCTGGCCGCGCGCACCTGCTGCTGTGCCGGGCGGTGGCCCAGCTGGGCCTCGGGGATCGGGGCGCGGCCGCGGCGGACTACGCCGAGGCCATCGCCGCCGACGTGACGCTGCTCGACCGGCTCCCGGCAGAGCTGCCCGCGCAAGAGCTGGTCCACGGGGTCCTGCGCGACCGCTTGCACGCCGCGCTGTGATGGCGGCGGGCCGCGGCCATCCGGAGCCCGGGGGCCGCGGCCGCCCCGACCTCGGGCTCGACTGCGACCACAACGCGACCGCGCCCCTCCACCCGGATGTGCGCGGCGCGGTGCTCGACGCCGAGGACGCGCTCTGGGGCAACCCGTCGAGCCCCCACAGCGCCGGGGCCGCCGCCCGCGCCCGCCTCGAGCAGTGCCGGCGCGAGATCGGCGCGCTGCTCGACGTCGACCACCGGCGGGTCGTGTTCACCAGCGGGGCCACCGAGGCCAACGCCCTCGCCCTGCACCCCGGCGCTGGCCCCGTCTTGGCCTCGGCGGTCGAGCACCCGAGCGCGCTCGACTGGGCCGAGGTGCGGGTCGGCGTGGACGCCGATGGGGTCATCGATCTCGCGCAGCTCGACGCGGCGCTGCAGAAGGCCGGGCCTGGCGCGCGGCTCGCTCTGCAGGCGGCGAACAACGAGACCGGCGTGCTGCAGCCCCTCAGCGAAGCGGCGGCCCTCTGCGCTGGCCACGGCGCGCGCCTGCACGTCGACGCCGCGCAGCTCCCCGGGCGCCTCGGCCTCCGCGCGGCGGCCGCGGCGGCCTCGAGCCTCGCCCTCTGCGCCCACAAGTGGGGCGGCCCCAAGGGGGTGGGCCTGCTGGTCGTCGATCCCGAGGTTCGTCCGCTGCTGCGCGGCGGGGCCCAAGAGCGCGGCCTGCGCCCGGGCACCGTCCCCGTGCCGCTCATCGTCGGCCTCACCCTCGCCCTGCAGCGGGGGGAGGAGGCGGTGCGCGACGGGCTCCCGGCGGGGCTCGCCGCGGACCGGGACGCGCTCGAGGCGGCCGCGGTGGCCCGGGGCGGCCGGGCCCTCGCCGCGGGGCGCCCGCGCCTGCCGAACACCACCGCCCTCGTCTTTGACGTCGACGCCGAGGTCTTGGTCATGGCCCTCGACATGGCCGGCCTCTGCGCGTCGACCGGCGCGGCCTGCTCCTCGGGGGCCTCGGTCCCCAGCCATGTGCTCGCCGCCATGGGCCTGCGGGGGCGGCCCCTCCGCCTGTCGGTGGGGCCGGGCCTCGACCGGGCGCGGGCCCTGGCCGCCCTCGGCGCCCTCGACCCCGCGCTCGACGCGCTGCGGGACGCCTCGGCCCTGGGTGCGGTGGCCGGCGGGGGATAGCCGCCGCGCGGAGGGGAGGGGCCCATGCGCGTCGTCGTCGCCATGAGCGGAGGGGTGGACAGCTCGGTCGTCGCCGGCCTGCTCGCAGAGCAGGGGCACGAGGTCATCGGCGTGCACATGAAGCTGCACGACGCGCCGACGGCGCCCTCGGCCGCCGACGCCAAGCGCTGCTGCGGGCTCGACGACGCGCTCGACGCGCGCGCGGTGGCCGACAAGGTCGGGGCGCGGTTCTTTGTGATGGACCTGCGCGAGGCCTTTCAGCGGGCGGTCATCGACGACTACACCGAGAATTGGGTGCGCGGGGCCACGCCCAACCCCTGCGTGCAGTGCAACGGCGTGCTGAAGTTCCGGGTGCTGCTGCAGCGAGCCAAGGCGCTCGGCGCCGACGCGCTCGCCACCGGCCACTACGCGCGGATCACCAGCGATGGTGGCCTACTTGAGGCCGTCGACCGCGACAAAGACCAGTCTTACTTTCTGTTCCCGATGACCAAGGCAGCGCTGGCCGCCACGGTTTTTCCCTTGGGCGAGCTGACCAAGGCCGAGGTGCGGGGGCACGCGCGCCGCCTGGGGCTGCTCACCGCCGAGAAGCCCGAGTCGCAAGAGACCTGCTTCATCCCGGATGATGACCACGCAGCCTTCGTGCAGCGCGCCCACCCCGCGCTCGACGGCGCCGGCGAGATCGTCCACGAGGACGGGCGCCTGCTCGGCCGCCATGATGGGTACTGGCGGTTCACTGTGGGCCAGCGCCGCGGGCTCGGCGTCGCCACCGGGGCGCCGGTCTACGTGCTGTCGGTGGACCCCGACACCCACCGGGTCGTCGTCGGTCCGCCGGAGCGTCTGGCCCACCACGCGCTGCGGGCCCGGGGCTTCGCGTGGCTGCGCCGGCCGGCTCCTGGGGAGGTGGTCGAGGCCCGCGTCCGCCA